>NZ_DSDD01000137.1:0-10287 GCF_011048875.1 Rhodovulum sp. | reverse complement strand
GTTCGGGGCAGGATCTGGGGGACGGGGCCAATGTCGCCGATATCGACCTGGAACGCACGCTGCGCGACGAATACGAGCCGATGCTGCGGGCGATCTTCGATTGCCCGATCCCGACACTTGCGGCGGTGAACGGTCCGGCGGCGGGGGCGGGGGCGAATCTTGCGCTGGCGGCGGATGTGGTGATCGCCTCGGAGGCGGCGATGTTCCTGCAGGCATTCACCCGGATCGGGCTGATCCCGGATGCGGGCGGCACCTACTGGTTGCCGCGGCAGGTGGGGTTTGCGCGCGCGATGGGGGCGGCGCTGTTCGCCGAACCTGTGCCCGCGCGTCAGGCCGCCGAGTGGGGCATGATCTGGGAGGCGGTGCCCGAAGAGGGGTTCGATGCCCATTGGCGGACCCGCGCGGCGCAACTGGCCAAGGGGCCCACGGTGGCCTATGCCAGACTGAAGCAGGCGATCCGCGCCTCCTATGGCAATGACCTGGAGGCGCAATTGTCGCTGGAGGCGCAGCTTCAGGGCGCTTGCGGGGCGACGCGGGATTTCAAGGAGGGCGTTCTGGCCTTCCTGGAAAAGCGGCCGCCCCGGTTCGAGGGACGTTGAGACAGGCGCAGGCAATCGGGGCAGATGCGCCCCGGCAGCGCCCGGTCCGCGCCCTGGGGATCACGAAATGACCCTGCGCGTGCTATGCAATCCCTGAAATTTCCGCCCGATCCCACGACCTGCGTCCCGTCGGGGCGCGGGTCCGCGTCGCGTGCCGCAAGGTGGTGCGGCCGGGCCGTTCGATCAAATCGGCTGTGTTTTCCCCGCGGAGGAAATCCGGTCTTGGGGCTTCGTTAATGCGCATTCCATAGTCGCCTTTTCATTCGAAATGGGGGTGCATGTCCTCTGAACTGATTGGCGATCTTTCCGGCGTGGACCTGGCCCGCGCGGACGAGATTGCCCCGCGCCTGTCCGTCGGGATCGCTGCGGGCGGCGATTATCACATCGACACCTCGGACTGGACCCATTGCGATCTGACGGGGATCGCCACGCTGCTTTCGGCGCTGTCGACCGCCAGGCAGCGCGGTGCGGTGCTGGCCGTCACGATGCCCTCGGGCGGGCTTGTCTCGTAATGGATGCAGGCCGGCGGGATCGACCCGGACCGGCATCTGCAGATGGAAGGGGCCGCGCCACCGGCCTTGCCCCCAAACGAACCAAGGAAGCTGACGCATGACCAAGACCGTCCTTATCGTCGACGACTCGCCCTCTGTCCGGCAGATGGTGCGCAAGACGCTCGCGGGTGCGGGCTATCAGGTGATCGAGGCCGGCGATGGCGAACAGGCCCTGGCCGAGCTTGACCGGACGCGGCCCGACGCGATCCTGACCGACCAGAACATGCGGCGGATGGACGGGCCGAGCTTCTTGAGGAATTGCAGGCACTTGCGCCGGGAAGGGTGCAGGTGGACTACGATCTGTCAGAATTGCCGCCGCTTGCTGCGCTGAACCCGCAGGCGCCGCCGATCCGCTGGACCGTGCGGATTGGGGCGCCGGTTGCGCGCGAGGCGATCGACGAGGTGTTCCTGTTCCTTCAGGACCGGTTGCGCCTGGGCATCGAACCGCTTGGGGACGCAGCGGCGCCAGTGGCCGAGGCGGCACCCGACACCGCCCGCGCCACCCCCGACAAGCGGGCCGCCGGGCCGGGCGATCACGCCACGATGCGCGTGGCGACCCAGCGGCTGGACGAGATCATGGACCGGGTGGGTGAACTGGTGATCGCGGAATCGCGGCTGCACGACCTGTCGCAATCGCTGCGCGATCCCACGCTGATGGCGGTTGCCGAGGATATCCGCCGCCTTGCCTCGGGCATGCGCGAAACCACGATGTCGATCCGGATGATGCCGATCGGGAACCTGTTCGGCCGCTTTCGGCAGCTGGTGCATGACCTGTCCCGGCAACTGGGCACGCCCATCGAGTTCGTCTCGACCGGCGGCCAGACCAAGCTGGACAAGACCGTGATTGAGGTGCTCACTGATCCGCTGGTGCATATCCTGCGCAACGCCGCCGATCACGGGCTGGAAACGGCCGAGGACCGCGTCGCGGCGGGCAAGCCGCGCATGGGCACGGTCTCGCTGACCGCGACCCGTGCCGAGGTGCATATCCGTATCCATGACGACGGGCGCAGGCTGAACGACAAACGGCTGCGCGCACGCGCCATCGAGCGCGAGTTGCTGCCGGCGGGCTCGACCGTCGCCGGCCCCGATCTTTACCGGCTGATCTTCGAGCCGGGCTTCTCGACCGCGGCCACCGTGACCGAGCTTTCGGGCCGGGGCGTGGGCATGGATGTGGTGCGCAGCGCCATCCGGGGGCTGCGCGGGCAGAACGACGTGGACAGCGGCCCGGCGGCCATGGCGCCTGCCGCTGACGCTGGCCATTGCCGACGGGTTGCTGGTCGAGGTGGGGGAGAGCGCTATTCGATCCCGGTATCGGCGGTCGAGGAATGCGTGGAACTGCCGCCCGACCTGCTTGCCAGCGAAGGCCGTTCGAACTTCCCCGATATTCGCGGCGACCTGGTGCCCCGCCTGCGGCTGGCCGATGTGTTCCAGACGCCCGGGCCGCGGTCGGAGTTCCAGAAGGTGGTGATCGTTTCCGGCACCAATGGCCGGGTGGGCCTGGTGGTCGAGCGGATCGTGTCCGGCATCGCCCGCACCGATGCCGGTTTCGTCATCCTGCCTGATCTCGAGCGGATCTGTGCCGCTTCGCTCGCCAATTCTGCCGGCACCCCCCAGTTCGGGAAGGACCTCTGAAAATGCGCCTCACGATCAAAATCAAACTCGCCGCCGCCTTCGCGGTGCTCGTCGCGATGTCGGCGGTGGGGTCGGCCTGCTGCTGGTGGATCTGTCGAATCTGAACGGGCGCCTGAACGGGCTGGTCGACAACGAGGCCAGGCATGTCGAACTGACCCAGACGATCACTGCCGAAAAATTGCGCGTGCAGCGCAACGTGCGGGAATACCTGCTGTCGCAGGATGCCGCCGTCAGGGAAGAAATCAAGGCCGCCCTGACCCGCGGACGCGAGGCGCATGGCAGGCATGTCGAGGAGTTCCGCGCGCTTGCATCTGCCGAGGGGCGGGCAGAGGTCGAGACCTGTCCTGGCATCTACGCCACGCTCAGCGCGATCTCGGGCAGGGCCATGGAACTGTCGGATGCCGGCCAGCAACAGGAGGCCTACCGGCTTCTGGCCGGGCAGGGGCAGCAGGTCTGGCGGCAGATGGAGGCGATCCTGGACGGCATGTTGCAGCGCAACCTCTCGATGATGGACGGCTCCGTCGAAGTGGCGCGCGGCAAGTATGAAAACGTCCGCCTGCTGGCGCTGAACGCCGCGGTCGAGGCCGCGCGGGCAGGCGAGCATGGCCGCGGCTTCGCGGTCGTCGCCTCGGAGGTGCGCAAGCTGGCCGAACGCAGCCAGAGCGCGGCGGGCGAGATGCTGGCCAGCCTCGTGCCCGATATCGAGCGGACCTCGCAGCTTGTCACCGAGATCTTGCGTTCGAACCAGAAACAGGCGAGCGGCGCGCGCAGGTCGCGCTGCGCACCGACCGGGTGTTCGAGGTCGCGGCCTTCGACAATGACCGCGTCGAGCCGGTGCCCGAGGCGGACCTTCTGCACTGGGATCACCGTCTGGACCGGGGCATCGGTCGGCACGACGGCGAATTCGTCACGCTGCTGGATCTGGAGCGGCTGTTCCTGGCCTGCCCGGCCGTTGCACCCGGCAGTCCGGCCGCGCCACCTTTTGCAGGTGCGGATCCCGACGCGGTGCTTGCCCCGTTCTGGCTGCTCTACTCCATGGAGTCCGAGCGCGAGATGCACCGCGATTTCTGCCGCAGGCTCGGGCTTGCCGAGCCTGACGAGGTCAGTGCCGGGCCGCCCGAGGTGCTTGACATCTTCTTCTGACGGCGGGGCGGCTCAGCGGACCTCGACATCGACGTAATCGCGCCGGGTCGGACCGGTGTAAAGCTGGCGGGGACGGCCGATGCGCATGTTGGGATCGGCGATCATCTCCTTCCATTGCGAGATCCAGCCCACCGTGCGGCTGACCGCGAAGATCGGGGTGAACATCGAGGTCGGGAAGCCCATCGCGTCAAGAATGATGCCGGAGTAGAAATCGACATTCGGATAGAGCTTCTTCTCGACGAAATACTCGTCCTCGAGCGCGATCTTTTCCAGTTCCATCGCGACCTTGAGGGTCTCGTTGTTCTCGATGCCCAGCAGTTCCAGCACTTCGTGGGCCGATTGCTTCATCACCTTGGCGCGCGGGTCGAAATTCTTGTAGACCCGGTGGCCGAAGCCCATCAGGCGGAACGGATCGTCCTTGTCCTTGGCGCGCTTGATGTATTCGGGGATGCGCTCGACCGTGCCGATCTCGCGCAGCATTTCCAGACAGGCCTGGTTCGCGCCGCCATGGGCCGGACCCCACAGACAGGCGATGCCGGCGGCGATGCAGGCAAACGGGTTCGCGCCCGAGGAAGACGCCAGCCGCACCGTCGAGGTGGAGGCGTTCTGCTCGTGATCGGCATGCAGCGTCAGGATCCGGTCCATCGCGCGGGTCAGGATCGGGTCGACCTCGTATTCCTCGCAGGGCACGGCAAAGCACATGCGCAGGAAGTTCGAGGCATAGTCCAGATCGTTGCGCGGATAGACGAAGGGCTGGCCCACCGAATACTTGTAGGCCATCGCCGCGATCGTCGGCACCTTGGCGATCAGCCGGATCGAGGCGACCTCGCGCTGCCAGGGATCGTTCACATCGGTCGAGTCGTGATAGAAGGCCGACATCGCGCCCACCACGCCCACCATGACCGCCATCGGGTGCGCGTCGCGCCGGAAGCCGGTGAAGAAGCGGTGCATCTGTTCATGCACCATCGTATGCCGCGTCACCCGGCTTTCGAAATCCTCAAGCTGGGCGGCGGTCGGCAACTCGCCGTACAGCAGCAGGTAGCAGACTTCGAGATAATGCGATTTCTCGGCCAATTGGTCGATCGGATAGCCCCGGTGCAGCAACTCGCCCAGATCGCCGTCGATGAAGGTGATCGCGCTTTCGCAGGACGAGGTCGAGGTGAAGCCCGGGTCGTGGGTGAACACGCCCAACGTGCCGTAAAGCTTGCCGATATCGACAACGTCGGGGCCTGCCGTCGGGTGCAGGACCGGCAGGTCTATCGACTTGTCCCCCAGGGTCAGCGTCGCGGTTCTGGTGCTCTCGGCCATGGATTTCCCTCATTTTCATCGAGAGACCGGGCCGCGTTCCCTGCGGCACGGTCGGTGGCGTGCGCGGGCATCCGGCCGTTTCCGCCTCAGCCCCGGGTGTCAGCCAGCCGGGCGAGCGTTTCGTCGCGGCCGATGACCAGCATCATGTCGAACACGCTGGGCGAGACCGTCCGCCCGGCCAGCGCGGCGCGCAACGGTGCGGCAAGCTTTCCGAGGGTGGTTCCATGGCCCTCGGCCAGTTGCTTGACCGCCGCCTCAAGAGCGTTGCGGTCCCAGCTAGCATTTTGCAAGTGCGGCGTCAATTCGGACAGTATACCACGGGATACATCATCCAGCGCCTGAGCTGCCTTCTCGTCCGGGACGATGGGGCGTTCGGCAAGGACGAAGTTTGCCTTTTCAAGAAGTTGCGGGAATGTCTTGAAGCCGCCTTTCAGCAGCGGCAGGGCCTTGGCCAGACCCGCCTCCTGCCGCGCCGACAGGGCGGGCTGGCCGGTGGCGTCCAGAAAGGCCTTCAATTCGTGCAGCAGCGCAGCATCCTCCATCGCGGCAAGATGCTGGCCCGACAGGTTCTCGAGTTTGCGGAAGTCGAAGCGCGCGGCCGAGCGGCCGATTCCCTCCAGCCCGAACCAGGCCTGCGCCTGGGCATCGGTGAAGAACTCGTCATCGCCATGGCTCCAGCCGAGCCGGGCGAGATAGTTGCGCATCGCGGCGGCCGGGTAGCCCATCGCGCGGTATTCCTCGACCCCCAGCGCGCCGTGGCGCTTCGACAGCTTCTTGCCGTCCGGCCCGTGGATCAGCGGGATATGCGCCCAGACCGGCACCGGCCAGCCCATCGCGTGATAGATCTGCATCTGGCGGGCGGCGTTGTTCAGGTGGTCGTCGCCCCGGATCACATGGGTCACGCCCATGTCGTGATCGTCCACCACCACCGCCAGCATGTATGTCGGCGTGCCGTCCGAGCGCAGCATCACCATGTCGTCGAGCTGGTCATTGCCGATGGTCACGCGGCCCTGCACCGCGTCCTCGATCACGGTCGCGCCTT
The DNA here is from genome assembly GCF_011048875.1 of Rhodovulum sp. Classification (NCBI taxonomy): domain Bacteria; kingdom Pseudomonadati; phylum Pseudomonadota; class Alphaproteobacteria; order Rhodobacterales; family Paracoccaceae; genus Rhodovulum; species Rhodovulum sp. The sequence goes on along the minus strand of NZ_DSDD01000137.1, from coordinate 4,012 downwards.
CGCGCGGGGCCTTGAGCCGGATCACGAAGGGCGCATCCGGGTGACTGGCGGGGTCGGCGTCGCGCCAGGGGCTCTGGAACAGGGTCGAGCGGTTCTCGGCCCGGGCGGCCTCGCGGAAGGTCTCGATCTCGTCCCGGGTGGCGAAGCATTTATAGGCATGGCCCGAGGCCAGCATCTGATGCGCCACCTCGGCATGGCGGGGCGCGCGCTCGAACTGGCTGACCGGGTCGCCATCCCAGTCGAGCCCGAGCCAGCGCAGCCCGGTCAGGATCGCCGCCGTCGCCTCGGGGGTCGAGCGGGCGCGGTCGGTATCCTCGATCCTGAGCAGGAAGCGCCCGCCGCGGCCGCGCGCGAAAAGCCAGTTGAACAGCGCCGTGCGCGCCCCGCCGATATGCAGGAAACCCGTGGGCGAGGGGGCGAAGCGGGTGACGGCCTGCGTCTCTGACATGCGCCTTAACCTTTTGTTCATCATGATGGAGATAGCGTTGCCGCCTGTCTAGGAGATCGTCCGGGAGAGGACAAGCGGTGGGGGTGCTCGGCGCGCTCGAGGCCCGCAGGGGCCATCTTTTCCCCTGGGTGCCGGTCCTGCTGGCGCTCGGCATCGGGGCCTATTTCGCGCTGCCGGTCGAGCCGCCCGTCTGGCTGCTGGCGGGGTTTGCCTGTTGCGGGCTGGTCCTGCTGCTGGCCGCGTGGAAGGGGCCGGAACGCCGGGGGCCGGTGCTGGTCGCGCTGGCGCTGGTGGCCTTTGGCGTCGTGCTGGCAGGTGCGCGGGCGCATGCGGTCGCCGCGCCCAAGCTCGATTACCGCTATTACGGCGCGGTCGAGGGGCGGGTGGTGGCGCTTGACCGGTCGATGTCGGACGCGCCGCGGATCACGCTGGATCGGGTCTGGCTGGAGCGTGTGCCCGCCCATCGCATTCCCGAACGGGTGCGCGTGTCGCTGCATGGCGCGGCGGGCCTGACCGATCCCGCACCGGGCACGCGGATCGCGATGATGGCGCATCTGTCGCCGCCCTCGGCCCCGGCGGAGCCCGGCGGCTTCGACTTTCGCCGCCATGCCTGGTTCGACCGGCTGGGCGCGGTGGGCTATGCGCGCAGCCCGGCGGTGGCGCTGGACCCGCCCGAGGGGGGGCTGACGCTTGTCGTGCAGCGGGCGCGGATGGCGCTGTCGGGGGCGCTGCGCGCGCGTATCCCGGGCGATCAGGGGGCGTTCGCCGCCGCGATCCTGACCGGCGACCGCTCGGCGATCTCGCGCGATGCGTTGCAGGCGCTGCGGGATTCGAACCTGGCGCATCTTCTGGCGATTTCCGGGCTGCATATGGGGCTGTTGACCGCGGTGGTCTTTGCGGCGCTGCGCTTTGGCCTTGCGCTGATCCCGCCGCTGGCCTTGCGCCTGCCGACCAAGAAACTGGCGGCAATCGGTGCGCTGGCGGCGGGGGCGGTCTATCTGGCGCTGTCGGGCGGCAATGTCGCGACGGAACGCGCCTACGTCATGGTCGCGGTGGTGCTGGTCGCCGTTCTGGCCGACCGCCGCGCGCTGACCCTGCGGGCGGTGGCCATGGCGGCGCTGATCATCCTGGTGATGGCGCCGGAGAGCCTGACCCAGGCCGGGTTCCAGATGTCCTTTGCCGCGACCACGGCCCTGATCGCGGTCTTCGGGGCGCTGCGCGAGATGACGGACGGGCGCTGGCGCCCGCCGCGCTGGCTGAACGCCGTGCTGGGAGTGGTGATATCCTCGGCGGTGGCGGGGGCGGCCACGGCGCCGTTCGGGGCGGCGCATTTCAACCAGATGTCGCAATACGGGCTGCTTGCGAATGTGATTTCCGTGCCGCTCATGGGGCTTCTGGTCATTCCCGCGGCGGTCGTGGCCGCCTGTCTTGCGCCTTTCGGGCTTGCGGCGCTGGGGCTTGAGCCGATGCGCTGGGGCATCGCCTGGATCCTGGGCGTGGCGGAGTGGGTCGCGGGGCTGGATGGCGCGGTCTGGCCGGTGGTGACGCCGGGGCCAACGGTGCTGCCGATGATCTCGCTGGGCGCGCTGTGGGTGATCCTGTGGACGGGCAGGGTGCGGCTGGCGGGGCTGGTGCCGATGCTGCTGGCGCTGGCGCTGTGGTCACAGACGGACCGGCCCGCGCTGCTGATCGCCGAAAGCGGCGGGCTGGTGGGCGCGCTGGGGCCGGAGGGGCGGGCCTTGTCGAAACCGTCCGGCGAGGGGTTCGTCGCACGATCATGGCTTGAAAACGATGGCGACCGGATCACGCAGGACATGGCCTTCGAGCGGCCGGGGCTGGACGGTGCGCGGGGGTTGCAGGTGGCCGAGGTTTCGGGCGACCGGTTCATCCTGGTCACCGGGCGCGGCTGGGCCGAGCGGATCGCGCCTGCTTGTGCCGAAGGCTGGGTGATCGTGCCGCAGATCGTTGCCGATGCGCCCGAAGACTGCCGCCTGCTCGACCGGCGGGCGCTGGCGCGCAGCGGCGCGTTGGCAGTCTATCCCGGAAGCGATGGGCCACGGCTGGTCGCGGCGAACAGGGCCGAACGGCTGTGGACGGCCCGCCGCGGGCCGCCGCCGCGTCAATAGCTGCGGATCAGTCCGACAAGACGGCCCTGCACCCTGACCCGGTCGGAGGGCAGGATGCGCGTTTCATAGGCCGGGTTCGCGGCCTCGAGCGCGATCATGTCGCCTCTGCGGCGGAAGCGTTTCAGCGTCGCCTCCTGGTCATCGACCAGCGCCACCACGATCTCGCCATTCTCGGCGCTGTCCTGTTCGCGGATCACCACCACATCGCCGTCATTGATGCCCGCCTCGATCATCGAATCGCCCTTGACCTCCAGCGCGTAATGCCGCCCACGGCCCGACACCATGCCGCCCGGTACCGCGACATTATGCGAGACATGGGAAATCGCCTCGATCGGTGTGCCGGCGGCGATCCGTCCCATCAACGGCACCTCGAAGGCGCCCGCGGCTTCCACATCCATCGCGCCGGGCGGCGGGGCGGGCGGCGGGCCGTCGCCCTCGATCACCATGGGCCGGAAGCCCTTGGCCTCGAGCGTCTCGGGCAGGCGGACGATCTCGATGGCGCGGGCGCGATGGGCCAGACGGCGGATGAAGCCGCGTTCCTCAAGCGCCGTGATCAGGCGGTGGATGCCGGATTTCGAGCGCAGGTCCAGCGCCTCCCTCATCTCGTCGAAAGAGGGCGGCACGCCGTCGCGCTGCATGCGCTTGTGGATGAATTCCAGGAGGTCGAGTTGCTTGCGGGTGAGCATGGGACATCCTCGCCATGGGGATCGTTCCGCCATGTTCTAGGCATGTTCACGTTTTGTGTCAAGCTCTCCCGGCGCAAACCGGCCCGGTCAGAGCGGCAGGTATTCCACCGGCTCGCCCGCGCGGCGCGGCCCGTCGCCGGGGGGGCGCACGATCAGCGCATGGGCTTCGGAGAGGATCGTCAGAAGCGCGCTGTCCTGACGGTCGAAGGGCGCGATGCCGTCCGCGGTGATCCGGGCGCGCATGTAATGTTCGCGCGGGCCGTTGGCGTCCAGATCGCAGGCCAGCCGGGCGGTCAGGCGCGGGGCGGGGGCAGCGGGCAGGCCCTGCATCACGCGCAGCACCGGCAGCAGGAACAGCATCGCGCAGACCAGCGCCGAGACCGGGTTGCCGGGCAGCCCGATCATCGCCGCCTTGCCCATCCGTCCCGCCATCAGCGGCTTGCCCGGCCGCATCGCGACCTTGTAGAACGCCTGTTCCATGCCCAGATCGGCGGCCACCTTGCCGACAAGGTCGTGATCGCCCACCGACGCGCCGCCGATGGTAACGATCAGATCGGCGCCATCAGCCAGCCCGAAGACGGTTTGCAGCGAGGCCTCGGTATCCCGCGCGACGGGCAGAAGGCGCCCGATGCCGCCCTCGGCCTCGACCATGGCCTTGAGCCCGAAACCGTTGGACGCGACGATCTGATCGGGGCCCGGCACCTCGCCCGGCATCACCAGCTCGTCGCCGGTGGCGATGATCGCGACATCGG
>NZ_DSDD01000422.1:0-10310 GCF_011048875.1 Rhodovulum sp. | reverse complement strand
GTGGCCCAGGATGGCGGGGACATTACCTTTCACGGCTTCGAGCGGGGCGTGGTCTATCTGCACATGCAGGGCGCCTGCGCGGGCTGCCCGTCCTCGACGCTGACCCTGAAGATGGGCATCGAGAACCTGTTGCGCCATTATATCCCCGAGGTCACCGAGGTCCGCCCGGTAACCGAAGAGGTGTGATGGACGCCCCCACGGTCCTGGCCTTCGACACATCGGCCGCGCATTGCGCGGCCGCTTTGTTCTGCGCGGGCCGGATCGTCGCCGAACGGCATGAGGAGATGGGGCGCGGGCAGGCCGAGCGGCTGATGCCTATTCTGCAAGCGATTCTGGCCGAAGCGGGGCTGGGCTGGGAGGCGCTGGACGGCATCGGGGTCGGCATCGGTCCGGGCAATTTCACCGGTATCCGCATCGCGGTGGCGGCGGCGCGCGGGCTGGCGCTGGGGCTTTCGGTGCCTGCGATCGGGGTTTCAGGCTTCGAGGCGATGGCCGAAGGCGAGGCAGGGCCGGTGCTGGTGGCGCTTACGGGGCCGCGCGGGACGGTCTATCTTCAGCCGCTGGCCGATGGCACGGCGCTGGCCCCGCCCCGCCAAGCCGGGCCCGAGGATATGGCGGATGCGATGCCGCCGGGGGCGCGGCTGATCGGGCCGGGCGGTTTCGACGGGATCGCGCCGCGGATCGCGCGGATCGCCGCCGCACGGCTGGGCCGCGCGTCGCCCCGGCCCGCGCCGCTTTACCTTCGGCCCGCCGATGCCGCACCGCCCGCCGATCCGCCGCCGGTGATCCTGCCGTGACGCCCAAGGCGCTGGCGGCGCTGCATGCGCTGTGCTTCACTCATCCCCGCCCCTGGTCGGCGGCCGAATTCGCGGCGCTGCTGCCCGGACCCGGCGTCTTTCTGGTGACCGAAGGAGCGGGCTTCGCCCTTGGCCGCGCCATCGCGGGCGAGGCGGAATTGCTGACGATTGCGGTTGATCCCGACGCCCGGCGCCGGGGCCTTGGCCGCAAGCTGATCGCCCGTTTCGAGGCCGAGGCGCAGGCGCGCGGCGCGAATCATTCCTTTCTGGAGGTGGCGCTGGACAATGCGGCCGCGCGCGCCCTGTATCACTCGGCAGGCTATGCCGAGGCGGGCCGCAGGCCGGGCTATTGCACCGCCCCCGATGGCAGCCGGATCGACGCGCTGATCCTGACCCGGGCGCTGGGGCGTTGAGGCCAGAAACCGGTTGACGCCCTGTCGGGGCTCGGCGCTAAATCACGTCAACGCGGCGCCCTGCCCCGTCCGCCAACCAACCGGGAGTGATTTCGATGACGCTGTTGCACAAGGCCCTTGAGGCAACCGCCGCGCTGGCCCTGTCCGCGGGCGCTGCGCTGGCCGAACCGGCCCTGATCTACGATCTGGGCGGCAAGTTCGACAAGTCCTTCAACGAGGCGGCCTTCAACGGGGCGGAACGCTGGAAGGCCGAGACCGGCGGCAGCTATCGCGAGATCGAGTTGCAATCCGAGGCCCAGCGCCAGCAGGCGCTGCGCCGCTTTGCCGAGGCCGGGCTGAACCCGATCGTGATGGCAGGCTTTGCCTTCGGCTCGGTGCTGGAGGAGGTGGCGGCCGATTATCCCGACACCGTGTTCCAGATCATCGACACCCGCGTAGATGCCCCGAACGTGCGCGCCATCGAGTATTCCGAGCATGAGGGAAGCTATCTGGTGGGCATGATGGCCGCCATGGCCTCGAAATCCGGCACGGTGGGCTTTGTCGGCGGCATGGATATCCCTCTGATCCGCAAATTCGCCTGCGGCTATGCCCAGGGGGTGAAGGCGGTGAACCCGGACGCGACCGTGATCCAGAACATGACCGGCACCACGCCTGCCGCCTGGGCCGATCCGGTCAAGGGCGGCGAACTGGCCCGCGCGCAGATCGCGCAGGGGGTCGACGTGATCTATGCCGCTGCCGGCTCGACCGGGGTGGGCGTGCTTCAGACCGCGGCCGATCAGGGGATCCTGTCGATCGGCGTGGACAGCAACCAGAACCACCTGCATCCGGGCCAGGTGCTGACCTCGATGATCAAGCGGGTCGATCTGGCGGTCTACGAGGCGCTCACCGCGGGCGCCGACCTGGAAACCGGCTATGTCGTCCTCGGCCTTGCCGAAGACGGCGTGGGCTATGCGCTGGACGAGCACAACAAGGACCTGGTGAGCGCCGAGATGATCGCCGCGGTCGATGAGGCCAAGGCCCGGATCGCCGCGGGCGATCTGGCCGTGCATGACTACATGACCGACAACACCTGCCCGGTGAAGTAACCGGCATGGCGGGGGCGGCCGGGGGACAGCGCGTCCCCGCCATCGAGTTGCGCGGCATCTCCAAGGCGTTCGGCCCGGTGCAGGCGAACCGCGACATCTCGCTGACGGTGATGCCCGGCACGATCCACGGCATCGTCGGCGAAAACGGCGCGGGCAAGTCCACGCTGATGTCGATCCTTTACGGCTTCTACAAGGCCGATACGGGCGAGATCCGCATCGCTGGCCGTCCCATCCAGATCCCCGACAGCCAGGCCGCGATCCGCGCCGGGATCGGCATGGTGTTCCAGCATTTCAAGCTGGTCGAGCCCTTCACCGTTCTGGAAAACGTGATCCTCGGAGTCGAGGACGGGCGGCTCTTGCGCCCCTCGCTGGCCCGGGCGCGGGGCGAGTTGACGCGGCTGGCCGCGGATTACGAACTGCATGTGGACCCCGATGCACGGATCGAGGATCTGGGCGTGGGCATGAAGCAGCGGGTCGAAATCCTCAAGGCGCTATACCGGCAGGCCGATATCCTGATCCTGGACGAGCCCACGGGCGTCCTGACCCCGGCCGAGGCGGATCATCTGTTCCGGATCCTGGAAAACCTCAGGTCCCAGGGCAAGACCATCATCCTGATCACCCACAAGCTGCGCGAGATCATGGCGATCACCGACACGGTTTCCGTCATGCGCCGCGGGCAGATGGTGGCCACTGTTGCGACCGCGCAGACCAGCCCCGGCGAACTTGCGGAACTGATGGTCGGCCGCAAGGTGTTGTTGCATCTGGACAAGAAACCGGCCGCGCCGGGACGCAATGTGCTTGAGGTCAAGAACCTGCGCGTGACCGATATCGACGGGGTCGAGCGGCTGAAAGGCGTGTCGCTGACCGTGCGGGCGGGCGAGATCCTTGGCATCGCCGGGGTCGCGGGCAACGGGCAGTCGCAGCTTCTGGGGGTTCTGGGCGGCACCCTGCCCGCCAGCGGCATCGTGCGGATCGAGGGGCAGGCGATCGACCTGGGCGCGCGCAATGCAGGACAGGCCCGGCGCGCGGCGGGCATCGCCCATGTTCCCGAGGATCGCCAGCGCGAGGGGCTGGTGATGGAGTTCCTCGCCTGGGAGAACATGATCTTCGGCTATCACCACGACCCGGCCTGCCAGCGCAACCGCGCGCTGATGGACAATGCCGCGATCCGCGCGATGACCGCCGAGCGGATGGAACACTTCGACGTGCGCCCGCCCGATCCCGACCTGCAAGCGCGCAACTTTTCGGGCGGCAACCAGCAAAAGATCGTCCTGGCCCGCGAGATCGAGCGCAATCCCGCGCTGCTGATCGTCGGCCAGCCCACCCGCGGCGTCGATATCGGCGCGATCGAGTTCATCCACCAGCGCCTGATCGCGCTGCGCGATGCGGGCGCCGCGATCCTGCTGGTCAGCGTCGAACTGGACGAGATCCTGTCACTGTCCGACCGCATCGCGGTGATGTTCGACGGCCGGATCATGGGCGAGCGGCGGCCGGAGGAGACAGACGAGAAGGATCTTGGCCTGATGATGGCGGGCATGCGGGGAAAGGCGGCCTGATGCGGGAGGCGATGCCGAAATGGGCCGATCTGGTGCTGATCCCGCTGGTCAGCCTGGTGCTGGCCTTCGCGCTGTCGGCACTTGTGATCCTGGCCATCGGTGAGGATCCGGTGGCGGCGGTGCGCATGATGGTCTCGGGCGCACTTGGCTCGACCTATGGCTGGGGCTACACGCTGTATTACGCGACGAATTTCATCTTTACCGGGCTGGCCGTCGCCGTGGCCTTCCAGGCGCGGCTTTTCAATATCGGGGGCGAGGGGCAGGCGATGTTGGGCGGGCTTGGCGTTGCGCTGATCTGCCTGTCGCTGCCTTGGCCGCATTGGGCGCTGGCCCTGCCCGCCGCGGCGCTGGGGGCGGCACTGTTCGGGGCCGCCTGGGCGGCGATCCCGGCCTGGCTACAGGCCACGCGCGGCAGCCATGTCGTCATCACCACCATCATGTTCAACTTCATAGCCGCTGCGGTGCTGAACTACCTGCTGGTGAACGTGATGCGGCCCATCGGCGCGATGGACCCGGCGACCGCGAAATTCCCGCCCGGCACGCATCTGCCCAGCCTGCATGACCTGCTGGCGCCCTTCGGCTTCGCGTTCTCGCGCGCGGCCCCGGCCAATATCACCTTCCTGATCGCCATTGCGGCCTGCGTTCTGGTCTGGCTGATCCTCTGGCGCACGCGGCTGGGCTATGAAATCCGCGCCTATGGTCATTCGGAACCGGCGGCGATCTATGCCGGGATAAAGCCCGTGCGCATCGTCATGGCGGCGATGCTGATCTCAGGCGCGCTGGCGGGTCTGATGGCCGTAAACAACGTGATGGGCGAGGCCGAGCGGCTGGTTCTGAACGCGGTCGAGGGGGCGGGCTTCATCGGCATCGCCGTCGCGCTGATGGGGCGCAGCCACCCGTTCGGCGTCTTCCTTGCCGCGCTTCTGTTCGGTTTTCTCTATCAGGGCGGGGCGGAACTGGCGCTCTGGACCGATATCCCGCGCGAGATGATCGTGGTGATCCAGGCGCTGGTGATCCTGTTCACCGGCGCGCTGGACAACATGGTGCGGATGCCGCTGGAACGGCTTTTCCTTGCGTTGCGCCGGGGGCGGGCGTGATGGATTTCGCCACCGCTCTGCAAATCCTCGACTCGACCGTGCGGCTGGCCACGCCGCTTCTGCTGGCCTGTCTTGCGGGGCTGTTCAGCGAACGCGCGGGCATCTTCGATATCGGGCTCGAAGGCAAGATGCTGGCCTCGGCCTTCTTCTCGGCGGCGGTGGCGGCGGTGACGGGCTCGGTCTGGCTGGGGCTGTCGGCAGGCATTGCCGCCTCGCTGGTGATGGCGGCGATCCATGGCGCGGCCTCGATCAGTTTCCGCGGCAACCAGTTGATTTCGGGCGTCGCGATCAATTTCCTGGCCGCCGGGCTGACCGTGGTCATCGCCCAGACCTGGTTCTCGCAGGGCGGGCGCACGCCCTCGCTGATCGGCGCCGCGCGGTTCGAGCCGATCACCCTGCCGCTGGCCGAGACCCTGCACCCCCTCCCGATCCTTGGCCCCATCTATCACGAGCTGATCTCGGGCCACACGCTGCCGGTCTATCTGGCCTTCGCGCTGGTCCCGCTGAGCTGGTGGGTACTGAACCGCACCCGGTTCGGGCTGCGCCTGCGCGCCGTCGGCGAGAACCCCGAGGCGCTGGATACCGCGGGCGTGTCGGTGGCCGCGACGCGCTATGCCGCCGTCGCGATCTGCGGCGTGCTGTGCGGCATCGCGGGCGCCTATCTCGCGACCGCGTTGCAGGCGGGATTCGTCAAGGACATGACCGCGGGGCGCGGCTTCATCGCGCTGGCTGCGCTGATCTTTGCCAAATGGCGGCCCTGGCAGGCGATGGGCGCGACACTCCTGTTCGGCCTCCTTCAGGCGATCGCGCTGCGCTACCAGAACATCGACCTTGGCGGGGTGGTGCTGCCGGTGCAGGTGATGGACGCGCTGCCCTATGTGTTGACCGTCGTCATCCTTGCAGGTTTCGTCGGCCGCGCGATACCGCCCCGCGCGGGGGGCTCGCCCTATATCAAGGAACGCTGACGGCAAGCGAGAACCTTGCCATGCCGGGGTGGCAGGCTTTAGGGACGTTACATGCAGATCTACCTGCCCATTGCCGAGGTTTCCGTGAACGCCTTCCTGCTGCTGGGAATGGGCGGGCTGGTCGGCGTGCTGTCGGGGATGTTCGGCATTGGTGGCGGCTTCCTGATGACGCCGCTTCTGTTCTTCATCGGCATCCCGCCCGCGGTGGCCGTCGCGACCGAGGCCGCGCAGATCGTCGCCTCGTCCTTTTCGGGCGTTCTGGCCCATCTCAGGCGCAAGACCGTCGATATCCGGATGGGCACGGTGCTGATGATCGGCGGGCTCGTCGGCGCCGGGATAGGCATCGCCATCTTCAACATGCTGCGCCAGATGGGCCAGGTCGATCTGCTGGTCAAGCTGTGCTATGTGATCTTTCTCGGGATCATCGGCGCGCTGATGTTCATGGAAAGCCTGCGCGCGATCCGGCGCTCGCGCAGCGGCAAGACCGCGCCGCGTCGGCGCCAGCGTACCTGGATCCATGCCCTGCCCTTCAAGATGAAGTTCCGCACCTCGGGGCTTTACATCTCGGTCATCCCGCCGCTTGCGGCGGGGGCGCTGGTCGGCATCCTGGCCGCCATCATGGGGGTGGGCGGCGGGTTCATCATGGTACCCGCGATGATCTACCTGCTGGGCATGCCCACCAAGGTCGTGGTTGGCACCTCGCTCTTCCAGATCATCTTCGTCACCGCCTTTGCCACGCTTCTACATGCGATGACGAATTTCACCGTCGATCTGGGTCTGGCGGTGCTGCTGCTGATCGGGGGCGTGATCGGGGCGCAGGTCGGCGCGCGGATCGGGGTCGCGATGAAGGCAGAACAGTTGCGCATCCTGCTGTCGCTGCTGGTGCTGGTGGTCTGCGGCAAGCTTGCGCTCGACCTGATGCTGCAACCGGCCGAGATCTACTCGCTTTCGGCGGGGAAGTTCTGATGCGGCTGCTGCTGGTCCTGCTCTGCCTCATGACCGCGCTGCCCGCGCGGGCCGAACGTGTGGTCGCGGGTCTCAGCCAGACACAGGTCGCGATCAATACCGGCTTTTCGGGATCCGAGATCCTGATCTTCGGCGCGGTGCGGCGCGAGGCGCCGCTGCCCGAGGGCGCGCTGCATGTCGTGGTCACCGTCGCCGGCCCCTCCGCCCCCGTCACCGTCCGGCGCAAGACAAGGCGCTTCGGGATCTGGGTCAATACCGAGGCCGTGGTGATCGACGCGGCGCCCAGCTTTTACGCGGTGGCCAGCACCGTACCGCTTGCCCAGGCGCTGTCGCAGGATGAGGACATGCGCCACAAGGTCTCGATCCCCCGGGCGATCCGCGCCACAGGCACCGCCGCCCAGGCCGCCGATTCCGAGAATTTCATCGAGGCGCTGGTCCGCATCCGCAGCCGCGTCGGGCTTTACCAGGTGCTGCCGGGCGAGGTCGCGTTGACCGAGGACACGCTGTTTCGCACCTCGATCGCGTTGCCCGCGAACCTGACCGAGGGCGATTACCGCACGCGCATCTTCCTGACCCGGGACGGCGCGGTGATCGACGCCTTCGAGACCGCGATCGCGGTGCGCAAGGTGGGACTGGAACGCTGGACCTACATGCTGGCCCACGAACGACCCCTTGTCTACGGTCTGCTGTCGCTTGCCATCGCCATTGCGGCTGGCTGGGGCGCGTCGGCCGCCTTCCGGTTGCTTCGGGGCTGACGCTAGTCCGCCTCGATCCCGGAGGACAGGGTCAGCGGCGCCGCCACGGTTCCCAGATCGTCGGTCGTCAGCGGCCGGGCGGGTCGGGCAAGGCGATAGCGCGTGACCCAGATCAGCCGCGTCTCGGCGCGGGTGATCGCGACATAGGCCAGCCGCTTCCACAAGGGCTGGCCAGCCTCGCTGCGCCCTGCCCGCGCGGCGGCGAAAAGGTCGGGGGCAAAGACCTGAACCGTGTCCCACTGGGAGCCCTGCGCCTTGTGGATCGTCACCGCCGCCCCGTGCAGGAAGGCCGCGCCCATGTTCGCGGCATAGGGGATGAACGGCTCCTCCTCCTCGGGCAGTTCGATCTTGACGATCGAGGCGGCCGAAATCTGCGGATCTTCGGCCCCGATCACATGCAGCCGTGAAAAGCCGGGCTTGCGGCCCGGGCCCAGATAGATCACCTGCGCCCCCTTGATCAGCCCCCGCGCCTCGAGGTCGAGCCGCTTCTTGCGGTGCTTGAGCGGCAGTTCGATCCCGTCGCAGATCAATGGCTCGCCCGGCAACAGCGCATCCTCCGGCGTGCCATGGGCCTGGCGGAAGGCATGGATCAGCCGGATCCGCGTCGCGTTGCGCCAGACCAGCACGGGCGAGCGCGCCATCAGGTCGGCATCGACCCGCGGGGCGACCACGACGCGCGGATCACGCGCCGCGGCGCGTTCAACCATCTGCTCGAACGACTCGAAGTCCAGCGAGGGATCGGACAGCGCATGGGCCAGATCGAGGATCGGGTTGTCGTCCTGCTGCCGGTGGACCCGGTGCAATTCCAGCTTCTGGTGCGCGGGCAGCGCGTCGAAGACCATCTGGCCCGACTGGTTGACCGGGGCCAGCTGCGCAGGATCGCCAAAGAGGACCAGCGCGGGAAACAGCTCCTTCAGATCGTCGAACTGGCGTTCGTCCAGCATCGAGGCCTCGTCGACGAAGCCGATATCCAGCGGCTCCTCGCGCCGCTTCCAGCCGCGTATGAAGTCGCTGCCGCGAAGCCCCGCAGTCGCCAGCGCGCCGGGAACCGATTTGACGCTTTGATAGAACGCAAAGGCACGGTCCAGCGCGGCATCGGTCAGTCCCTCGACCGCGGGCCGCTCGCCCTCGCCGGTCAGCCATTGGGCGATCTTCTCGTATTCAGGGTCATAGACCGGCGTATAGATGATCCGGTGAATGGTCGTGGCGGGGACGCCACGGGTGCGCAACACGCTTGCTGCCTTGTTGGTCGGAGCAAGGATCGCAAGCGTCCGGCGGTCGCGTCGCCGCCGTCCCTCGTAATCCCCCGAGACGATCTCCACCCCGGCTTCCGCCAGCGCCGCGACAAGGCGCGCCAGCAGCATCGTCTTGCCCGATCCCGCCTTGCCGGTGACCGCCAGAAGTGCCGCTTGATCCTCGACCCGCGGGCTCAGCGCCCCGGCGTCGATATCCACGCCCATGCCGCGCAGCATCGCGGCCACGCGGTCATGGGCCTCGGCCTGGTCTTCGGAAAAGGTAAGAGAGGCAAGGCTCATGGGCGGAGCCTACAGGCGCCGCCCGCGGCGTGCCAGCGCGATCAGGCCGCCTCGAGGATCCGCTTTTTTATCGGCGGGATGGCCGAAAAGGACTGCCGGAACCAGTCAAGCGAGGTCTCGCGTTCGATCCCCAGCCGATTCAGCGTGCGCGGCCAGAACGCATCGTCCCAACCCCACAGCCCGACCGCAAGCACGTCCTTCCCCTCGCCGACCTGACCGATCACTTCGGGTGCCATGCCGAGCATCCGGTAGATGCGGATCATGCGCGCGTCGAACACGCCGACGAAATGCTCGACCGCGAAATTGGCCATGATCTCGGCCCCGCCCAGTGCCAGTGCCGCCGACACCTCGCGCCCCGCATCGGGCGCCAGGCAGAAACGCGTGCATTCCCAGATCAGCGGGCTTTCGATGCGGACGCCATCGGTCACATGCAGGAAATGCTCGTTCACCATGGTCCGGCCGGTGGTGGGCAGGAAGCGCATGGATCCGCCATGCCGCCCGTCGGGCAGTTCCCAGATCACATAAAGCGGGTTGAGCACGTCGTACTGGTCGTGCTCCTCGCCCTTCTCGTCCACCGTGACGTCCCAGCCCAGGCGTTCATGGAACTGGATCGCCCGGTCGCGGAACATCGTCTCACGCAGAAGGGGGTGCTTGTGCAGGTCGACGCCGTAGATGTAACGCAGCATGTTGAGTAGCCCTTTGCCAGCCGATGACAGGGGAAAGCTACAAAGCCCTTGGTTACCAACGCCCTAAACCATCGCACAATTGGAAACAAAACGGGAAAAGTTGCAGATCGTCACCCTGTCGTTGCACTCAGAGCACGATCAGCCCCGCATTGAGTGCCCGGGCCACTGCATGGGTGGTGTTGAGCGCGCCCAGCTTGTGCCGCGCGGCCTCGATATAGACCCGCAGCGTATGCTCCGATATCTCGAGTTGATCGGCCGCCTGCGCCCTGCTCAGCCCCTTGGCCAGAAGCGTCAGCGCGCTGGTTTCCCGCGGCGAAAGTGTCGTCGACGGTGCAAGGTCGCGCTCGCCCTCGAATTCCAGGGCCTTCTTGTTGAAGTCATGCGCAATGATGATGAGATCACGCATGTTCTCCTGGACGAAGCGCGCCCATTCCACGTCGCTGCAACTGTGGTTG
>NZ_DSDD01000187.1:0-10339 GCF_011048875.1 Rhodovulum sp. | reverse complement strand
GGCGCGCGCGCGCGCCGAGGAGGCGATGCGGATGCAGGAGGCCGCCCGGGCCTTCGGGCGGGACGACGCGCTGCACCGGCTGATCCGGCGCGCGGCGGGCGACTGACCCCCGGCTTCAGGCGTCCTGGCGGACGATATCGGTGATAAGGATGTCGTGCGCCCGCGAGCCGATGACCTGGCTGGCCGCTTCCAGCAGGGCGCGCCGCAGCATGGTCATGGTGCCGGTCTCGGTAAAGGCGCCGTCGAACCCGCCGGCATTGGCATGGTCGAACATGACCTGAAGAAAGACGTCGCGCAGCTTGGGCTCGTTCTTGAAGACCAGTTCGGTGCTGCCGGTCGTGACCTCGATGCTCAGCGACATCACCACCAGCGACGCGACGCGGCCGCCGCGCACCACCGGGATGACGAACTGGTTGTTCAGCTTGACGTAATCCCGCTCCGCATCCGCCTTGTCGCCGGATGCCTTCGACGCCGCCTTCTTGTCCACCTCCGACGCGTCCACGGCACCGGCCTCGCCTTCGGCCAGGACCTCGGGTTCCTGCGCGGGCCGCAGGAAATAGCCCGCGCCGGCCCCCGCCAGAAGGCCGACGATCGCGATGATGACGGGAAGCAGCTTGCCCATGGCGATGCTCAGAACGGCAGCAGGATGTCCGCGATCTGCTGGCCATAGCGCGGTTGCTGCATGTCGGTGATCTGCCCGCGCCCGCCATAGGAAATGCGCGCCGAGGCGATCTTGTCATAGGTGATCTCGTTCTGACGCGAGATGTCCTCGGGCCGGACATAGCCGGTGACGATCAGTTCGCGCATCTCGAAATTGACCCGCACTTCCTGCGTACCCTCGATCCGCAGCACGCCGTTGGGCTGGACCTCGGTGATCGTAGCGGCGACGCGCAGCGTCAGCTTCTCGTTGCGGCGGACCGAGCCGTTGCCATTGTGGTTCGTGTTCGAATTGGCATTGGCGGCATTGGCCATCGACGCACCGTCGGGCAGCGCCTGGTCGATGATCTGGGGCAGACCCAGCATCTGCGGGATGGCCATCGAGGTCGAGCCGCTGCGGCTGCGTGCGGTCGTGTTCGAGATCTCGGCCTTGTCGTCGATCTCGATCACTACCGTCACGATGTCGCCCCGCCGCCCGGCGCGGCGGTCGCCCAGAAGCGACCTGCGCCCGCCCGCCCAGAGCGACGAGCCGTCCGTCGCCGTGCGCCGCTCGGCGGTCTCGGGCAGACCGCCGGGCGTGGTCATCGCGTAATATTCGTTGGTGCCCTCGACCGGCTTGAACGACGGCGCCTTGCCGACATCTTCGAGTTTGGAACAGGCCGTCGGCAGGACAAGCGCGGCGGCGCAGGCGAGAAGGACATGGCGTTTCATGGGTCTGGGACTCCTAGGGTCTGGCAGAGGCGCCGACGGTGACGGTTCCGTCGGCCGCGACAAATCCGGTCACGGTGGTGCGCGAGGCAAGGTTCATCACCCGTACCGGATCGCCGACGCCCGCGCGTTCCAGCGCCCGTCCATCGGCGGCGATGTTCACGGGGCCGTTGCGATAGAAAACGGTCACGATCTGGTTGCGATCGACGATCGCGGGCGGGCCGAGATCGCCGGCCATGATCGGACGGCCGGCATAGAGGTTGACGCGCGCCTCCTGTCCGATTGCCTCGTGGGGATCGGTCAGCGCATCCGCCATCGTGCCCTCGGCCAGCGCGACATCCCCGGGGCCCAGGATCGTCTGGCTGCGGATCGTGCGCGCGGCCACCAGAATCTCGGCCGAAACCGGGGCCGGGGCGGCGGCGGCAAACGCGCCGAGAAGCAGCAGAACACGCATCATCGCACCTGTGTCGTGGCCGCCAGCATCTGGTCGGCGGCGGTGATGACCTTGGAATTCAGCTCGTAGCCGCGCTGGGCCTGGATCAGCTCGGTGATCTCGCGCACCGGATCGACCGAGCTTTCCTCCAGATAGCCCTGGCGCAGCGTGCCATAGCCCGGATCGCCCGGAACGCCCGCAAGCGCCGCGCCCGAGGCTTCCGTCTCGACAAACAGGTTCGAGCCGATGGCCTCCAGCCCCTTCTCGTTGGTGAATATCGTCAGCGTGAACTGGCCCAGCAATTGCGGCTGCACCTGGTCCTGGAAATAGACATAGATCTCGCCATCGGCATTGATCGACAGGCTGCGCGCGTCGTCCGGAATGACGATGCCCGGCGCGACCTCGAACCCGTCCGAGGTCACGATCAGCCCGTCGCCCGTGCGTTTCAGCGCGCCGTCGCGGGTATAGGCGGGGTTGCCGTTCGGCAGCGTGACCTCCAGATAGCCGCGCCCCTCGATCGCGACATCCAGATCGCCCCCCGTCCCCGACAGCGCCCCCTGCGAGATGTTCACCGTGACCGAGGCCGGCCGCACGCCCAGGCCCAGCTGCACCCCGGTCGGCAGCACCGTGCCGTCCGAGGCGTTGATCGTGCCCGGCCGCGTCACCTGCTGGTAATGCAGATCCGCGAACTCGGCCCGCCGCGGGTTGTAGCCCGTCGTGCTCATGTTCGCGAGGTTGTTGGAGATCGTCTCGACCCGCATCTGCTGGGCCGACATGCCGGTTGCGGCGATCGAGAGGGCGCGCATCTGTCAGTCCTTTCCGGTCTAGCTGGTGCCGCTCAGGGTGCGGACGGCGCTGCGGATGCGTTCGTCCTCCTGGTTGAGGAAGTTCTGGCCAAGCTCGTAGGCGCGCTGCACCTCGATCATTCGCGTGATCTCGGCGACGGCGCTGACATTCGACTGTTCGACGAAACCCTGCAGCATGGTGC
Source organism: Rhodovulum sp. (assembly GCF_011048875.1). Lineage (NCBI taxonomy): Bacteria > Pseudomonadati > Pseudomonadota > Alphaproteobacteria > Rhodobacterales > Paracoccaceae > Rhodovulum > Rhodovulum sp. Next base: position 7,553 of record NZ_DSDD01000187.1, on the reverse strand, counting down.
CCTCCAGATAGGGCTCGGGCGGCCCGCCGGGGTCGAACAGCGTGCCCGCCACATGCGTCATCGCGTTGCGGTCTGCGGGCAGGAACAGCCCGATCTGGCCCAGAAGCTGGCCATCCGCGCTCAGCGTCCCGTCCGCCGCCAGCGCGACCGAGGCGGCATCGGGCGGCACGAAGATCGGTGCTCCGCCGCCATCCAGCAGCCGGTGACCATCGGGCGAGACCAGCTCGCCCTCGGCATTGGGCGTGAAACTTCCCGCCCGGGTCAGCCGCTCGCCCTGCGGCGTTTCCAGCAGGAAGAACCCCTCGCCCTCGATGGCGAAGTCGAACTGGCCATTGGTCTGGGTCAGCGGCGCCTGGCTCAGGTCGATATGGCGCACATGCGCGTTCGCCATCGACAGCGACCCGCCCGGCCCGTCGAGCGCGGCGATATGTTCCGAGAAGATCACGCCCTCGCGCCGGAACCCGGCGGTCGAGGCATTGGCGATGTTGTTGGCCACGCTCTGCATCTCGCGCATCAGCCCGACCTGGCGGGTCAGCGTGGTGTATCCGGTGCTGTCCATCTCAAATCCCCGCGATCATCGGCACGATCCGGCCGGTGAAGAAACCCGTCAGCGTCTCGGTCATGAAGGCCATCGACATCCAGAACACGATCAGGATCCCGGCCAGCTTCGGCACGAAGGTCAGCGTCATTTCCTGCACCGAGGTCAGCGCCTGGAACAGGCCGATCGCGACCCCGATCACCAGCGCCGCGGTCAGGATCGGAATCGAGATGATCACCGCGATCCACAGCCCCTGGCGCAACGTGTCGTAGAAGACGAATTCGGTCATGGCCTACACCGGCATCCTGAGGATTTCCTGATAGGCCTCGACCACCTTGTCGCGCACGGTGACCGCTGTCTCGATGGCCAGCTCGGTCTGGGCCAACGCCTGCACCAGCGCATGGGGATCGGCGCTCCCCGACATGGCCGCTATCGCCGTCTGCTCGCCATTGCGCAGCGTCTGGGCGAATTTCTGGGCGGCATCGGCAAAGGCGCCGCCCTGTTCGGGCTTCTGCGGCTGGGTCGCGGGCCGGGATGCGGCATAGGCATTGGCGGCGATTCTGGAACGGATATCCATGGATCAGTCTCCTAACGGCGCAGCAGGTCGAGCAGCCCGCGCGACATCTGCCGGGCCTGGTCGAACAGTTTCAGGTTCGCCTCGTAGCTGCGCTGGGCCTCGCGCGCGTCGGCGATCTCGATGATAAGGTTGACGTTCGAACCGTCGTGATACCCGGTCGCATCGGCCATAGGATGCGAGGGGTCATAGATCTTGGGCAGTTCGGTCCGGTCCAGCCGCACCGGCCCCGTCCTGACCGCGCCTTCGGGGCCCCTGGACGACAGCTCGGCCTCGAAACTCGTCAGCTTGCGCCGGTATCCGGGCGTGTCGACATTGGCGATGTTCTCGGCCAGGTGGCGCAGCCGCTCCGCCTGGGCGCGCAACCCGCTGGCCGAGAGGCCACGACTGTCACTGAGATCGGTCATTCACGCCTCCTGTCACGACCGGCCCAGCGAGGTCCGGATGATGCCCAGCGACGAGCGGTAGACCGCCAGCGCCAGGTCGTGCTTGCTCTTGGTATCGGCGGCCTTCAGCATTTCCTCTTCCAGGGAAACGCTGTTGCCGTTCGGTTCTCCGGGGCCGTCCACGGCCTGCAGATCGGTGCGGAAGGGCAGGGGATCGCACGCCGGCAAGTGCCCCTCGCGCGTCTTGCGCAGGTGCATCTCGTCCCCGGACTTGCGATAGGTATCGGCGAATGCCGCAATGTCCTGCGCCCGGTATCCGGGCGTGTCGGCATTGGCCACGTTGCGGGCCACGACGGCCTGGCGCGTGCCGGCATGCGTCGCCAGCCCATGCGCCATGCGGAAGATTTCCAGCTTTTCGAACATCGGGGATTCTCCTACGGTTTCAGCCAAGGCTTACGGATGATTCTTTTAGAAACGGTAAGTGTTGGCCCGGACCGGAGACGCCGAATGCCCGAAAGCCCCTTCGCCGCCCTACAGACCCGCATCGACGCACTGGCCCCGATCCGCGCGGTCGGCCGCGTCACGGCCGCGGGCAGCGGCACGGTGACCGTCGCCGGGCTCTCGGCCGAGGCCGGTCTGGGCGATCTGGTCGAGATCCGGCATGGCCGCGGCGTGCGCCGGCGGGGCGAGGTGCTGGCCCTGGCCCAGGGCACCGTGACTGTGCTGCCCGACGGCACGCCCGAGGGGTTGTCGGTGGGCGACCGCGTCGTTCTGCTGGGGCCGGGCCAGATCGCGCCGCATCGCGGCTGGCTGGGCCGGGTGGTTGATCCCTTCGGCGCCCCGCTCGACGACCGCCCGCTGATGCCGGGACCCGCGTTCCGGGCGCTGCGCGCCGCGCCGCCGCCGGCCACCGCGCGCCGGGGCCTCGGCCCGCGGCTGGCGACCGGGATGGCCGCCTTCGACACGCTTCTTCCGATCGTGCGCGGCCAGCGCATCGGCCTGTTCGCGGGTTCGGGCGTCGGCAAGTCGACGCTGCTGGCCAAGCTCGCCCGCGGCGTTCAGGCCGACATGGCCGTGATCGCCATGGTCGGCGAACGCGGCCGCGAGGTCGGCGAGTTCGTCTCGCATGTGCTGGGGCCCGAGGGCATGGCGCGCTCGGTGATCGTCGCCGCCACCTCCGACCAGTCGCCGATGGTGCGCCGCCGCGCGGCCTGGGCGGCAATGGCCGTGGCCGAGCATTTCCGGGACGAAGGCCACCATGTCCTGTTCCTCGCCGATTCGGTCACCCGCTTCGCCGAGGCGCATCGCGAACTTGCCCTTGCCGCGGCCGAACCCGCGGCGCTGCGCGGCTACCCGCCCTCGACCGCGCAGGCGATCATGGCGCTGGCCGAACGCGCCGGCCCGGGTATCGAGGGCACGGGCGACATCACCGCCGTCTTCTCGGTGCTGGTCGCGGGGTCCGACATGGACGAGCCGGTGGCCGACATCCTGCGCGGCGTGCTCGACGGGCATGTGGTGCTTGATCGGCGCATCGCCGAACGCGGCCGTTTCCCGGCGGTCGACCTGCTGCGCTCGGTCTCGCGCAGCCTGCCGCGGGCGGCCAGCGGGCCGGAGAACGCGCAGATATCCCGGGCACGCCGGTTGCTCGGCGCCTATGACCGGGCCGAGATGATGATCCAGGCCGGACTGTACGCCGCCGGGTCCGACCCCGAGATCGACGCCGCGATCCGGGTCTGGTCCGGGCTCGACGCCTTCCTGTCCGAAGATGCCCCGGGCGGGGTCGAGGCCAGCTTCGCCCGCCTCTCGCAGGTCCTGGCCGCGGCCGATCCGGACGGCCAGGCCAGCCGCGCCGCCCCGCAGGCCTGATCCTGCCCGGCCTGCCTCAGCCACCGCCGCGCAAGAGCGTCAGCGCGGTCTGGCCCGGGCTGGTGCCCCCGAAACCGGCCGCGATCTCGCTGCGGATCAGGAACATCTTGATCAGCTTGTCGCGCTTGTCCGGGTCGGTGAACTGCGCGGCCTCGGAACTGCCGAACATCGCCTTGGCCTTTTCGCGATAGACCTCGACCTGCCGGTCCAGGTCGATCGCGGCAAATGCGGTGGGCAGGCCGAACGCCTTGTCGAAGACCTGCCGCATCGGGCCTGAGCCCAGCACGCTGAACCACTTGGCGCGGTCGCTCTGCTCGCCCCCGGCGATGCCGCCCAGCTCGCGGTCGATATTCAGCGCCAGCCGCATGTCGTTGTTCTGCTCGCCGATCGCCATCTCGAAGCTGCGCTCGCGATAGGCCTTGGCGATCCGGTCGACAAAGCCCGGCTCCTGCGTGCGCGGGGGGCCGGACCCGCCGAAGCCGAAGGCCTCGGCAAGCTTGAAATAGCTCTTGTCGGCCAGCTTGTTGGCCAGCGCGTCCTTGGCGCTGGTGCCCTCGGACAGGATCTTGCGGATGAAGAATTTCGAGCCGATATCGTCCTGCAGCCCGAACGCGCCCAGCGCCACCTTCAGCAGCCGGTAGTCCGAGACGATCTCGTCCGCATTCGTGACCTTGCCGATCTTCTCCGCGAAATAGTCGATGTCGCGCTGCACCGTGGCGGATTTGTCAAAGGCCTCCTGCTGGCGCTCCATCGTGCGTTCGAGGAAGCGCCAGCCGGCATAGCCGCCAACGGGCAGGATCGGCTGAAAGCTCATGACGGCCTCGCACCCGCCAGCAGGCGTTCCTCGCGCGGCAACAGGCTGCGCAACGCCTTCAGAACCTGGTAGTAATCCGCCGTCAGCACCGCCTGGGTGGCCAGCGTCAGCTGGGTGCGGCTGTCATGGTCGGTCAGCACCTGGCTTAGCTGCTCGATCCCGCGCAGCAGTTGCGGGTGGATGTCCTCGGGCACCGAATCGCCCGACAGGACCAGTTGCGCCATGTAGCAGACCCGGCGCACGGGCGTGTTCACCTCTTCGGGGTGGATCGCGTCGCGCAGCCGCAGGATGTTGGCATTGGGCGTCTTGATCGACAGCCGGGTGCGGCGGTCGCCATTCTCGATCACCGCGCCATTGACCAGAACCCGTTCCTTGGGGCCCAGCTTCAGGACAAGACCGCTCATGCCACCGCCTCCGATTTCTCGAGGCCGCGCATCACGGCGGTGTTGATCTCGACCAGCGGGCCGATATCGGCCTTTCCGTTCAGCACCAGGCGGCTGTGATGGGTGGTGAATTCGAACAGGTAGAAGATGCGCGCGCGCAGCGCCGGGGGCAGGCCGTTCTCGCCATCGGCGACATCGGCGGCCAGCATCGTCCAGAGCGTGCGGTTGTCGTGGATCGCTGCGACCAGCGCGGGAAAGTTGCGCCGACCGGCGGCATCGGCTGCCTTGAGGCGCGCGGTGATGCGGGCGAAGGCGGCGTATTCGGTGGCGCGGGGGGTGCGCATCCGGGCCTGGGCGGGGGCCGAATAGGCCGTCTGGGCCATGTGCAGGGCGTTCATGCTGTGTCCTTCCGTTCTGAGAGGGGGCGAGGTCCGTCAGGAAAGGGCCGGGGAATTCCCCCCGGCCCTGCCTTGCCTTAGCGGAAGAGCGACAGCAGGTTCTGCGGCGCCTGGTTGGCGATGGACAGCGACTGGGTGCCCAGCTGCTGCTGCACCTGCAAGGCCTGCAGGCGGGCCGAGGTGGCCTCCATGTCGGCGTCGGTCAGCGTGCCGATGCCCGTTTTCAGCGAATCGGTCAGCTTGCTGACGAAATCGGCCTGGATCCCGATACGTTTCTCGACCGAGCCGAAGGACGCGGATGCATCGATTGCCGACTGGATCATGTTCTCGATTTCCGTCAACGCCGCCTTCCGCTCCGTATCGGAAGCCGTGGAGCCGACATTGAGGGAATCCAGCGCTATCAGCGCCCCTGCATTGCCCGTGCCGAGTTCGATACGATAGGGTTCGAACGCTGTCCCGGCTGTAGCATCGGCTAGGGTGACCTGGACACCATCCGTCCCGTCCCCGGAAAACGTGAAGATGTCCCCGAACGCCGCATTGACCTGTTCGCCCAGCTTGCTGGCGATATAGGCGTTCACATCGTCCGCGCTCGTCGGATTATTATTGCCCGAGGCGAGGGCAGAGATATCCTCGGAGGTGTACTTGAGCGAGAAGGTCTTTCCGTTGACCGAGGCGCTGTAAACGCCTTCGTCGCCAGTTGCCGCGAGCGCGGCCGCGGCGGTGCCGGTGTTGGTGTCGTCGATTGCCCCTTGGGCATTGGTGCCGTCGGAGTAAAGCACCGTCTTGGTGCTGGCGGTGAAGCCGTCCGATGTCAGGTTCTGCGTCGCGACGTCGATCGAGGCGGCATTCACGTTGCTGGACGTCCGGTTGAGAGACGACAGCACTTGGACATTGCCCGCGTTCGAGCCATCCAAGAGATTGAGGCCGTTGAACTGCGCCGACGCGATTACCGATTTGATCTGATCGCTCAGCTGCTTGATATCGGTTTGCAGCTTGTCGCGGTCCATGTTGCCTTCTTGGGCGTTGGTGATCTTGTCCTTGATCTCGGTCAGCAGTTCGGTGACCGACTCCGTCGCGTTTCGGGCAACCGCAACCGTCGATTCGCCCAGCGCAAGGTTGCCCGAAATGGCTTCGAAGCCCTTGACGTCGGATTCCATTACCTTCGAGATGGCCCAGACGGCGGCATTGTCCTTGGCCGAGCTGATCGACTTGCCGGTCGAAATCTCGTCCTGCACCTTGGCCATGTTGGCGTTGATGCTTTTCAGGGTCTGCAGCGCGGTCATCGCGCCGGTATTCGTCAGAATGCTGGACATGAATTCGGTCCTTCCTTTTCGTATGGCGCTTTGCGCCACGGGTTGAAGCCGCCTGTAACGACGATCCAAGGTGTTCTCACCCTTACGGCTGTGGAGAGGTCCCGTGCCGTGCCATCCATCTTCCGGACGCGGTCCCGAGCATTTCAGCTGCGGGTTAAACGACGGCTAATGCAATAAGGTCTTACCGGGGCGTCTGGGCGAAAATTGGGCCTAGGCGCGGCGGGTCAGCGACCCTTGTGTGGCGCCGATCGGGCTGCACTGGCCGCTCTTGTCATAGGTGCTCAGCGGCGCGGCCGGTTCGCGGGCGCGGCGCAGGGTTTCGGCCGCGCTGTCGACGCCGCGGCGCACGGCCTCCAGCAACTCGGCATTGCGTTCGGCCAGCGTCCTGAGTCGTGCCAGACTTTCGGCATCCGTCTCGGGCTCGGCCGCCAGATCCGCCGCCAGCCGTTCCTTCTCGTCGGCGATCCCGGCCAGCGCCGCGAAATCGGCAAGGCGCAGCGCCTCGGCCTCGCGCTCCAGCAGCGCCTCCAGTTCCTCACGTCCCATCGGCCCGCTCCTTCAGCGATTCGAACAATTGTTCCGCCAGCCCGATCCCGCCCGCGCGCACCATCTCCCCGGCCTGCGCCTCGCGCAGGAAGGAGGCGAACTGCGCCTCGCCCGCCCCGCCGGTGAACGCGCCCTGGCTCTCGCCGAGGCCCGCATGTTTCAGCATCTCGGCCAGGAACTGCGCCTCCAGCTTCTGCGCGGCCTCGCGCAGGCGCGTTTCCTGAACGGCGTGGCCCTGGCCACCGATGGGCGAACTGAGCGGGGGCAGCATGGCGGGATCCCTAAATTGCGACTCGTTTTTCCGCTTATGCGGGGCAAGCGGTAAAGAACCGGTAACCGGTTGCCCCCATCCTGCCCGGGATCAGTGGCAGAAGTCCGGTAATGCGCATGCACCCCTTTCCCCTATTCGACCTTGCCCCGGGCGCGCAGACCGCGTCGTTCCGGCCCGGCACGACCACGCCCGCGGCAGAACCGGGCGCCTTTCTGACCGCCTTTGCCCGGAATCCCGACGCCGCACCGGCCGTGCCGTGGGCGGCCCTGGCACCTGTCCCGATCCCGACCGGCCCCGAGAGCGAGCCGCCCGGCACGCCGATCGCGGCCGGGATGCCGCTGCACGACTTTGCCCTGTTGCCGGTCTCGGACCCCTCCGCGGCCCAGCCCGACGCGCCGGATCCCGCCATCCCCGACGCGCCCCCCCCGAGCGCGGCGGGGATGGCGGGATCCGGCGCGTCGGGC
>NZ_DSDD01000396.1:0-10355 GCF_011048875.1 Rhodovulum sp. | reverse complement strand
GAGTTCTACCAGCGGCTGTTCGACGAGGAACTGCCCGAAAGTGCGGCGAGCGTCGCCGTCGGGTAGGTGGACGCGCCCTTGCGGGCGCGTGCCTCCGGCGGGGATATTTGAGGCCAGAAGAAGAGTGAGGGCGCGCGCGGCGCCGTGACGGGATGAGCAAGCCATCTGACAACCCCGCCGATCCGTTCAAGAAGGCGCTGGCCGAGGCCACGCGCGTGCTGGCCGACGATGCCGATCTGGGCGTGTCCTATTCGGTCGATCCGCCGGGGCTGATGGTGGATGCGGTGCGCCTGCCGCAGGTCAGCCGGCGGATGACGCGCGACGAGGTTCTGATCGCGCGCGGCACGGCGGACGGCCTTGCGCTGCGCCACCGGTTTCACGATGCGGGCCTGCATGCGCGCTATCGCCCCCAGGGCCAGATGGCGCGCGATCTTTACGAGGCGCTGGAGACCGCTCGCTGCGAGGCGGTGGGCGCGCGCGCGATGCCCGGCACGGCGGGGAATATCGACGCGGTGATCGCCGCCGAGGCCGCCAAGCGCGGCTATGCCCGGGCGCGCGAGGCGGGCGAGGTGCCCTTGTCGGTGGCGGCGGGCTACATGCTGCGCCATCTGGCGACCGGGCGGCCGCTGCCCCGGGGGGCGGACAATGCGATGGCGCTGTGGCGCGGCTTCATCGAGGAGCAGGCGGGCGGCACGCTGGAGCGGCTGGAGGAGGTGCTGGCCGATCAGGCGGGTTTTGCCCGCTTCGCCCGGCAGGTGATCTCGGATCTGGGGTATGGCGACCAGCTGGGCGACGATCCGGATGCCGAGCAGGACGAGGCCGAGGACGAGGGCGCCGAGACCGACGAGGACGCGCCCGAGGAACATGGCGAGGAGCAGGGCGAGGAGAGCGACGAGGCCGACGCCAGTTCCGAACGGTCGCAGGACGAGTTGCAGGATGCCGCCCAGGCCCGTGTCAGCCCGGACGACATGGCCGACATGGACATGGGCGAGGAAGCCGAACTGCCCGAGGGCGAGGCGCCGCACGAGCCGCCGCCGGCGGCGCCGCATTCCGAGGCCGATCCCGATTACAGGGTCTTCACGTCCGTCTTCGACGAGGAGGTGAAGGCCGAGGACCTGGCCGAACCCGTCGAGCTGGAGCGGCTGCGCGCCTGTCTGGACCAGCAGCTCGACCCGCTGAAGGGGGCGGTGGGGCGGCTGGCCAACAAGCTGCAACGCCGCTTGCAGGCGCAGCAGAGCCGGTCCTGGGAATTCGATTGCGAGGAAGGGATCCTGGATGCCGGGCGGCTGGCCCGCGTGGTGGCGAACCCGACCACGCCGCTGAGCTTCAAGGTCGAGAGGGATACCGAGTTCCGCGACACGGTGGTGACGCTGCTGCTGGACAATTCGGGGTCCATGCGCGGGCGGCCGATTTCCATTGCCGCGATCTGTGCCGATGTTCTGGCGCGGACGCTGGAACGCTGCGATGTCAAGGTGGAAATCCTGGGTTTCACCACGCGGGCGTGGAAGGGCGGGCAGTGCCGCGAGAAATGGCTGGCCGAGGGGCGGCCGATGGCGCCGGGGCGGCTGAACGATCTGCGCCACATCATCTTCAAGGGGGCGGATGCGCCCTGGCGGCGGGCACGCCAGAACCTTGGGCTGATGATGAAGGAAGGCTTGCTGAAGGAGAATATCGACGGCGAGGCGCTGGAATGGGCACATCGGCGGATGATGGCCCGGCCCGAGACGCGCAGGATCCTGATGGTGATCTCGGACGGGGCGCCGGTGGACGATTCCACGCTGTCGGTGAATTCCGCGAACTACCTGGAAAAGCACCTGCGCGACGTGATCGCGATGGTCGAGCGGCGCAAGGCGGTGGAACTGATCGCCATCGGCATCGGCCATGACGTCACCCGCTATTACCAGCGCGCGGTGACGATCACCGATGTCGAGCAACTGGCCGGCGCGATGACCGAGCAACTGGCCGCGCTGTTCGACAAGGACCCGCGCGGGCGGGCGCGGATGATCGGGATCCGCAAGGCGGTCTAGCCCGGATCACGCGGTTTCCGAGATCTCCAGCCCGCCCTGTCGATTCGCATGGAGCGCGAAAGCCAGGATCAGCGGCAGCGGGTCGATATCCGGGTCGGGGCGGAGCCAGGTGCGTTCGGCGAGGAGCCCGTCGGTCGGGAGGTTCTTGCTGGCGATCTGGCCCATGTCCCGGTCGGGCAAGAACCGTTCGTCGATCGTGCCTTCGGCCAGAATCCGGAAATCGGTGTGGCGCAGGTCCTCGTTGATGCGCGCGGCGGTTCGCAGCAACGGCGCGCGCGGCCCCTCCAGATATTGCAGGAAACATCCCCGGTCGACATGCAGAAAGCCGGTCACGCCGTCCCCGGGATTGTTGTGCGGGCTCGCGGCAAGGATGTCGGTGACGGTTGTTGCCCTGTCCAGCGGTCTGCGGGCGGTGCTGCGACAGAGCAGGAAGAACAGGTCTGCGCTCATGCTCGAGCTCCGGCCAAACGGTTTCCTGTCGATAGCCGGATCGGCCTACGCATCGGTGAATGCGCATGCACATGGCTTGCCGTCGATGCGCGGGCTGCTAGTCTGGCGCTGACGGCGCCTTGCGGGGCGCCTTTCCGCGCAAGGCCCGCCATGTTCCAGAGCTTCGAAAGCCCCACATCGCCGCAGGATGGCCCCCCGCGCCTTGCCGCCTTGCGCGCCGAGATGGCCCGGGCGGGGCTGGCCGGGTTCCTTGTGCCGCGGGCGGATGCCCATCAGGGCGAATATGTCGCCCCGCGCGACGAGCGGCTGGCCTGGCTGACGGGCTTCACCGGGTCCGCGGGCTTTGCCTGCGTGCTGATGGACCGCGCGGGGGTGTTCGTGGATGGCCGCTACCGGGTGCAGGTCAGGAGCCAGGTGGATCCGGACCATTTCACGCCGGTCGACTGGCCCGAGACGCAGCTTGCGGACTGGTTGCGCGCGGCGCTGCCACGGGGCGGCGTCCTGGGCTTCGACCCCTGGCTGCACACACCCGAACAGGTGGAAAAGCTGAGCGAGGCATTGCGGGATACCGCGATTTCGCTGCGCGAGGTCGAGAACCCGATCGACCGCCTCTGGTCCGACCAGCCCGCCCCACCGCAGGGCGCGATCTCGGCCTATCCCGAGGCGCTGGCGGGGGCGAGCCATGCCGGGAAGCGCGCGCGCCTGGCCGAGACCCTGCGCAAGGCCGGGCAGGCGGCGGCGGTGCTGAGCCTGCCCGATTCCATTGCCTGGCTGTTGAACGTGCGGGGGGCGGATGTGCCGCGCAACCCGGTGCCGCACGCCTTTGCGGTGCTGCATGACGATGCGCGCGTGACGCTTTTCGCCGATGCGGCCAAGGTTTCGGACGAGCTGCGCCGCCATCTTGGCCCCGATGTCACCCTGCGCCCCGTTACCGCCTTTGGCCCGGGGCTGCGCAGCCTTGTGGGCCCGGTGCGCATCGACCCCGCCAGCGCGCCGCTCTGGGTGCTGCGCCAGTTGCAGGAGGCGGGGATCGAGGTCGCGCGGGGGGAGGATCCTTGCATCCTGCCCAAGGCGCGCAAGAGCGTGGCGGAACTGGTGGGCGCGCGGGCGGCGCATCTGCGCGATGCGGCGGCCATGGTCGAGTTCCTGGCCTGGCTCGATGCCGAGGCGCCGGGGGGCGAGCTGACCGAGATCGACGTGGTCAAGCGGCTGGAGGGGTTCCGGCGGGCGACCGGCAAGCTTTGCGATATCAGCTTCGACACCATCGCGGGGGCGGGGCCGAACGGGGCCATCGTGCATTACCGGGTCAGCGAGGCGACGAACCGGCGCGTGGTTCCGGGCGAGGTGCTGCTGGTGGATTCGGGCGGGCAATATCTGGACGGCACCACCGACATCACCCGCACGGTGGCGGTGGGGGCGGCGCCCGAGGCGGCGCGCGCGCCCTTTACCCGGGTGCTCAAAGGCATGATCGCGATTTCCCGCGCGCGCTTTCCCAAGGGGGTCGCGGGGCGCGATCTGGATGCGCTGGCGCGCTATCCGCTGTGGCTGGCGGGGCAGGATTACGACCATGGCACGGGCCACGGCGTCGGTGCCTATCTGTCGGTCCATGAGGGGCCGCAGCGGATCTCGCGGCTGTCGCATGTGGCGCTGGAACCGGGGATGATCCTGTCGAACGAGCCGGGCTATTACCGCGAGGGCGCGTTCGGCATCCGCATCGAGAACCTGATCGTGGTGCAGCCCGCGCCGGTGCCGGACGGCGGCGACAACCGAGAGATGCTGTGCTTCGAGACGCTGACCTTCGTGCCCATCGACCGGCGCCTGATCGTCGCGGCGATGCTGAATGACGGGGAGCGCGACTGGCTGAATGCCTATCACGCGCGCGTTGCCGATCTGGTCGGCCCCGAGCTCTCGCAGCCCGCGCGCGACTGGCTGGCGGCGGCCACCCTGCCGATCTGACCTTTGCGCTGTCTGGACATTCCCGCCGCGATCGTGTGACTGAACGGCGGCGCGTCAGACGCCGAAACCAGCGAGGGGAGTGTAACCATGGCCGAACATGTGGCGATTCATCGGGCCGAGGGGGCCTGGGTGGTCCGGGCGGGCGGCGCGGTGATTGCCGAAAGCCGCAATGCGCTGGAACTGGTCGAGGGCGACCGCGCCCCGGTGATCTATTTCCCGCGCGAGGATGTGGCGATGGCCTTCCTCGAACGCTCGGACAGCCGGACGACCTGTCCGGTCAAGGGCCAGGCGAGCTATTACACCCTGCATGCCAAGAGCTATGACATCCCCGATGCGGGCTGGTGCTACGAAAACCCGGGTCCGGGGGTCGAGCGGATCGCGGGCCATCTGGCCTTTCACGCCGACAAGGTGACGGTCGAGCAGTTATGATCGTGGCCCGGCCCGGCGGCGTGGCACCATAACAGCTGGCGGCGGCGCGCTATCCTGTCCGCCCAGGAGGTGCCTGCCGATGATCCGATCCTGCCTGACCGCGCTTGCCGTCCTGCTGGCGCTGCCCGCCGCCGCCCAGGACCGCCGCCCCAGCCATTGCATCGCCATCGCCGAGGCCGATCCCGCGCTGGAATATGTCCAGCTTGCCGGTTTCGGCACGCCGCTGCCCGATCCGCATAGTGTGCGCATCAGTTTCGTCGATCACGCGACCTTCCTGATCGAGACGGCGGGCGGGCTGCGTGTCGCGACCGATTTCACGGGCTTTCTGGGCTCGACCCGGCTGATCCCCGATGTGGTCACGATGAACAACGCCCATCAGACCCATTTCACCGCCTTCCCCGATCCCGCGATCCCCCATGTGCTGGAAGGCTGGGCCAGGGATGGCGTAGCGGCGGATCATCACCTCGATCTGGGTGAGATGCTGGTGCGCAACGTGCCGACCGATGTGCGCGGCTTCGACCGTTCGGTGGTGCGCGAGAACGGCAATTCGATCTTCGTCTTCGAGGTTGCAGGGCTGTGCATCGGGCATCTGGGGCACCTGCATCACGAGCCCGACGAGATGCAATATGCCGCGCTCGGCCGGCTGGACGTTGTGATGGCGCCGGTCGATGGCGGGCTGACGCTGGATCTGCCGAGGATGATCCGCGTGCTGGAACGGCTGCGCAGTTCGGTCGTGATCCCGATGCACTGGTTCGGGGCGCAGTCGCTGGAACGGTTCCTTGCGGGCATGTCCGGCGAGTTCGCGATCCGGCGCGCAGGGGCGGGACATCTGGAGATCTCGTTGCGCACGCTGCCCGACCGGCCCACGGTGATCGTGCTGGACCCGCAGCCGCTGCGCGATCCAGAGTGACTTGCCAGCCGCGCAAGCTCTGTGCTTTGAGCTTGGGCGAAAGGACCGCCCATGCTGAATCCCGTCACCGACGCCTTCGCCGCCGAACTGCGCGCCCGCCTGCCCGCGGCCTGTTTCCGTGACCTGACAGCCGCCTATCTGGAGGAACCGCGCGGGCGCTATCGCGGGCAGGGCGGGCTGTTGCTGGCGCCGGGGACGGTCGAGGAGGTGGCCGAGATCGTGCGCGCCTGCGCCGCGGCACGGGTGGGGGTGGTGCCCTATGGCGGCGGCACCGGGCTGGTCGGCGGGCAGGTGATGGAGAGCGGCCCCGCGCCGGTGATCGTGACGCTGGAACGGATGCGGGCGATCCGCGCGGTCTATCCGGCCGAGAATGTGCTGGTGGCCGAGGCGGGCGCGATCCTGGCAGAGGTGCAGGCGGCGGCCGAGGCGGCGGGGCGGCTCTTTCCGCTGTCGCTGGCGTCGGAAGGCTCGGCGCGGATCGGGGGCGTGCTGGCGACCAATGCGGGCGGGGTGAACGTGCTGCGCTATGGCAATGCGCGCGATTTGTGTCTGGGGCTGGAGGCGGTGCTGCCCGACGGGTCGGTCCTGCACGGGCTGAAAAGGCTGCGCAAGGACAACACGGGCTACGATCTGCGCCACCTGCTGATCGGGGCCGAGGGGACGCTGGGCATCATCACCGCGGCTGCGCTGAAACTCGCACCTCGGCCCGCGCGGACCGGCGCGGCGCTGCTGGCGGTGGCCGATCCGCAGGCGGCGCTCGATCTGCTGGCGCTGGCGCAGGGGCGGATCGGCGAGGGGGTCTCGGCCTTCGAACTGATCCACCGGCAGGGGGTCGATTTCCTGGCCGAAACCCTGCCCGAGATCCGCCTGCCCTGGCCCGATCCGCCCGAATGGTGCGTGCTGATCGACCTTGGCCTGGGCGCGGGGCAGGATCCGGGCGCGGCGCTGGAGGGGCTGTTCGCCGAGGCGGCCGGGGCGGGGCTGGTCAGCGACGGGCTGATCGCGCAGTCCGAGGGCCAGCGGGCGGCGTTCTGGGCGGTGCGCGAAAGCCTGCCGCTGGCCAACCGCCGGATCGGCGCGATCTCGTCGCACGACATCTCGGTGCCGCTGTCGGCGATCCCCGACTTCATCGCGCGGGCCGGCCCCGCGCTGGCCCGGATCGGACGGTTCCGGATCAACTGCTTCGGCCATGTGGGCGATGGCAATCTGCATTACAACGTCTTCCCCCTGAAGGGCGAGACGCGCGCCGATCACGAGGACAAGCGCGCCGCGATCAAGCGCTGCGTGCATGACCTGGTGCATGCGCTCGGCGGATCGGTCAGCGCCGAGCATGGGGTGGGGCGGCTGAAGGTCGAGGACCTGGAACATTATGTCGATCCGGCCCGGCTGGCGGCGATGCGGGCAATCAAGGCCGCGCTGGACCCGGCGGAGATCATGAATCCCGGCGTCCTGCTGCGCGCCCCTGCCTGACGGGCGCGCCCGGCGGCGGCGTCGGGACATGGATATTTATGGCCAGACGAAGCAGGGCGCGCGCCCGGAAACCTTCGGATCGCCTTGTGTTTCTTCTTGGCAAAAATACCCGGATCCCGCGCTTGCGACCGGGCGCGCCCTGTGGTCGGGGCCCGGGCCTCAGTGGCCTGCGAAGTCGCAGAGCGCGTGAACCTCGATCCCCATCGACTCGAGCCGACGGCGGCCGCCGAGATCGGGCAGGTCCACCACGAAGGCGCAGCCGACGATCCGGGCGCCCAGCCGTTCGCAGAGCTTGATCCCGGCCTCGGCGGTGCCGCCGGTGGCCAGCAGGTCGTCCACGATCAGCACCTTGTCGCCCGCGACAAGCGCATCGTCGTGGATCTCGACCACGGCCGAGCCGTATTCGAGCTGGTATTCCTCGGCGATGGTGGCGGCCGGAAGCTTGCCCTTCTTGCGCACCGGCACGAAACCCTTGGAAAGCTGGTGCGCGATGGCGCCGCCCAGGATGAAGCCGCGCGCCTCGAGCCCGACCACCTTGTCGATCTGCTGGCCCGCATAGGGGTGCAGCATCTGGTCGATCGCCATGCGGAAGCCGCGCGGATCGGCGAAGAGCGTGGTCACGTCGCGGAACATGATCCCTTCATGCGGGAAATCGACGATGGTGCGGATGTAATCCTTGACGGAATTGTTCGACGGCATGGCGGGGGCCCTTTCGGTCTGTGCCTGGTCCGGGTGTCGCCCAGGCGGGGCGGGTGGTGCAAGATTGCGGTTTGCCGCAAGGGCAGGGACGGGGGCGGGGCCAGACCTCGTCCCCGCGCCGGGATGCGCCTAGTGGTTCAGCACGCGCCCGGCGACCGCGTCGAGCTTCGCGACCAGCGCGGGATCGCGTTTCTCGGGCGCGGTGATCAGCGCGTATTCCAGCGCGGTGTCGCAGCCCTTTTCGCAGGGCTTGTGGGCACCCAGAAGCCCGGGCAGGCGGGTGACCATGGCGCGGGCCTTTTCGGCGTTGCCGATCAGGGTCTTGACGATGTCGGCCACCTCGACCGCGTCGTGGTCGGGATGCCAGCAATCGTAGTCCGTGACCATGGCGATCGAGGCATAGCAAAGCTCGGCCTCGCGGGCGAGCTTTGCCTCGGGCATGTTGGTCATGCCGATCACGTCGCAGCCCCAGTTCTCGCGGTAGAGTTTCGATTCCGCCAGCGTCGAGAATTGCGGGCCTTCCATCGCCAGATAGGTGCCGCCCTGGTGGATGGTGATGCCCTCGTCGCGGGCGGCCTGAAGGCAATGGGCCGACAGCCGCCCGCAGGTCGGGTGGGCGACGCTGACATGCGCCACGCAGCCCTGGCCGAAGAAGCTTTTCTCGCGGGCGAAGGTGCGGTCGATGAACTGGTCCACCACCACGAAATCGCCCGGCGCCAGTTCCTCGCGGAACGATCCGCAGGCCGAGACCGAGACCACATCGGTCGCGCCCAGCCGTTTCAGCGCGTCGATATTGGCGCGGTAGGGCACGGTCGAGGGCGAATGGACATGGCCCCGCCCGTGGCGCGGCAGGAAGGCCATCCGGATACCGCCCAGCGTGCCGGTCAGGATCTCGTCGGAGGGCTTGCCCCAGGGGCTGTCCACCGCCTGCCAGCGCGCATCCTCCAGCCCCGCGATGTCATAGACGCCCGAGCCGCCGATCACCGCGATCATCCGTTCCATGCTCCGTCCCTCTTTCCGGTTTCACGAGTCGGCCCCTTTTAGGGGGCGGGGCGCGCGACGGAAAGCCTGTGCGTGGCCGCAGGCCGGGCGGGCTATTCACCGGGGCGGCGGCGATGCGGGCGCAGGCGATGGTGTCGCAGGCGGCTTTCGCGATGCCCGCCGCGGCGAACTCGTCCACTATGCGCGCGAAGGTGGCCGAGGTCGCGTTCATCGCGTCCCTCATCGCCATTTCCACGATGTTGACGCAGAAGACGCCGGTCTCGCGGATATTGGCCACGCTGTCCTTGGTGCCGTCGCAGTCGGGCTTGGCCGAGGTCGAGGCGAACATCACCTGCGGCGGCACATAGGCGACCGCGTTGAAGAAGGAACAGGGCGCGAGATTGTCGGCCCCGTCCGTGCCGCGGGTCGAGATCCAGCCGATCGGGCGCGGGGTGACGATGGCGTTGAACGGGTTGTGGAGCAAGGGGTGGCCGTCGGCGGGGCGGTAAAAAATGGCGGTCCTTTCGCGTGTTTGCCCCCGTCTTGGCCCCGTGCTAGGGCCGTTTCCAGAAACAGGGAGGGGCGGGTGATCCGGCTGGCCGAGGAAACGGCGGAGGATTGGTGGGAGGTCGAGGCGCTTTACGACCTCTGCTTTGCCCCGGGGCGCTCGGCGCTGTCGTCCTACCGGCTACGCGAGGGGGTCGACCCGGTCCCGGGCCTGTGCCTGACCGCGCGGGACGGGGACGGGATCCTCGCTGCCGCGATCCGCTACTGGCCGGTTCTGGTGGGCGGCGCGCCCGCGCTGCTGCTGGGGCCGGTGGCGGTGCACCCGACGCGGCAGGGCGAGGGGCTCGGGGCGCTCTTGATCCGCGAGTCGCTGGAACGCGCGCGGCTGCTGGGGTTTGGCCGGGTGATGCTGGTGGGCGATGCGCCCTATTACGGACGGTTCGGGTTCGCGCGGCTGGACGGTGTCGGGATGCCGCCGCCCACCAACCCCGACCGCGTGCTGGGGATTGCCCTGGTGCCCGGTGCCTGGGAGGGGGTCGCGGGGCCGGTGACGCGGGCGGCCGAAGGCTGACGCGGCGATCTGGGCGGCGCGGCGCGGCGGTCTATATCGAGCCACGAGCCAAGAGGGAGTTCGCCGCATGTTTTCCTTTCCCAGCCGCAAGACCGACATGGTCGCCGAGGCCGATGCCTGGCCCGGCCGCCCCGATCCGATCCCGACCGCCGAGACGCATTTCGTCTTTGGCCGCCCGCTGAAGGCACCGATCCCCGAGGGGATGGAGGAAGCCGTCTTCGGAATGGGCTGTTTCTGGGGCGTCGAGCGCAAGTTCTGGCAGTTGCCGGGGGTGTGGATGACGGCCGCCGGATATGCGGGCGGCTTCACGCCCAACCCGACCTATGAGGAGGTCTGCACCGGCAAGACCGGCCAT
>NZ_DSDD01000140.1:0-10431 GCF_011048875.1 Rhodovulum sp. | reverse complement strand
GCCGACCAGCAGCGCGGCCAGGAACAGCGCCGCGACCAGTGCGGAAAGCGCGGCGATCAGCGCCCGAAAGCTCATCGCCGCCACCCCTGCCCGCGTCCTGCGGGTTCGACAATTCGTTCGGCACACATGGCCGCGGTCCCCTCGCCCTTCATCATCTGTCCCGACGGGCGCAGGGGCCTGACGCAGACGATGCACGATGCGACCTCTGCGGTCTGGCCGCCTCCGGGTCGCGCCCCGCGCCCGGACAGGGTGATCTTGCCTCGGCAGGTCTCCTGGCTTGCGGGTCATCGCTTGGCTGGCCTTCCCGGGGCATTGCGCCCAGTGGCACCTGTCAGCCGCGCTCTCCGCCTACAGTTGCGGGGGCAGCCGCGGAATTGCCCGTTGCCGGGCGCACCGCGTTCCCTTTTCATCCGCCCCTTGCGGGGCAGAACCGAAGCGGGTCACGCCTAGCGCATCGGCGGGAAATGTGAAAGGCCCTGATCGTCCGTCGGGCGGTGGCAGAGGGGGAATCCGGAAATCGGAATTCCATCTGACTTTCATCGGACTTTCATCGGACTTTCATCGGACTTTCGTCGGCATCGCCCGCCCGGCCCTGCTCGCCCGCCAGACCGCGCAGGATCGGGCAATCGGGCCGGTGATCGCCCGCGCAGGCCTCGACCAGATCGGCCAGCGTCGCGCGCATCTCGTGCAGTTCGGCGATCTTGGCGTCGATCTGGGCCAGGTGGTCCTGCGCCAGACGCTTCACATCGGCGCTAGCCCGGCCCTTGTCGGCGTAAAGCGCCA
Organism: Rhodovulum sp.; assembly: GCF_011048875.1. Taxonomy (NCBI): domain Bacteria; kingdom Pseudomonadati; phylum Pseudomonadota; class Alphaproteobacteria; order Rhodobacterales; family Paracoccaceae; genus Rhodovulum; species Rhodovulum sp. The sequence goes on along the minus strand of NZ_DSDD01000140.1, from coordinate 9,648 downwards.
GCAGGACCCGGCATTCCTCGATGGTGAAGCCCAAGCTGCGCGCCCGGCCGAGGAAGGCGAGGTCATGGGCGTCGCGTTCGGAGAAATGGCGATAGCCGTTATCCCCCCGCATCGGGCGGATCAGGCCGATCTCCTCGTAATGGCGGATGGTCTTTGGCGGCAGCCTGGTGCGCTCGGCCACCTGTCCGATATTCATGCGACCCTCCCGGTCACGGGGCGAAGCCGGCGCAATACAGCCCCTCGAGCCCCAGCCGCGTGGTGGTCGTGGTGGAAACGGTCGCGTCCATCCCGATCCCCCGGGTCCGGATGCACCCGAGATAGGGGTTCCAGTTACAGGAAGGTCAAGGGCCGGTCGCGGGGAACGGGCGTCATTTCGGCAGGAAGCCGCCCTGCCGCCCGACGATATGGCCATGCACGCGCTGCCCCGCCCCACTCAGCGCGGTGTCGGCGCGATGCACGAGGAACCATTGGCGCACCAGCGGCAGCGCCTCGGCCTCAAGCTCGACCAGGCGGCCCGCGCGCAATTCCTCGATCACCGTGTGGCGCGAGATCAGCGCGATGCCCAGCCCCGCCATGACCGCCTGTTTCATCGTCTCGTCGCCATCGACCTCGATCACCCGGGCGGGACGGCCGCGGCCCAGCCGTTCGAGATAGCGTTCCAGCAGGATACGGGTGCCGGAGCCCTCCTCGCGGGTGAAGACGGGCTGGGACATGATCGCCTCGGGCGCCACCCGCCCCTGCGCGGCCAGCGGATGGCCGGGCCGGGCGATCAGGATATAGGGGTGCGGGCCCAGCACGGTGGCCTGCACCTCGGGGTGGCGCGGCGGGCGGCCCATGATCGCGAGATCGACGCTGGCGCTGGCCAGGGCGTTCACGATCTCGTCGCGGCTGCCCACGCGCAGGATGACATCGACGGTGGAAAAGGCGCGCTGCAGGTCGGCCACGAGGCGGGGCGCGAAATAGCGGGCGGTGGCGACCACGCCCAGCGTCACCATGCCCTCCATGCCCTCGTTGATCGCGCGGACATGGTCGGCGCAGGCCTCCAGCGCGGTCTCGATGGCGCGGGCGCCGACCAGCACCGCCTCGCCCTGGCGCGTCAGTCGCGCGCCGCCCTGCGGCCCGCGTTCGACGAGGCGGGCGTTGAAGCTGGTCTCGAGCTGGCGCAACTGGCTGTGGACCGCGGGCGGGGTGAGGCGAATTGCCTCAGCCGCAGCGGTCAGCGATCCATGCTCGGCCACCGCCTGCAAGGCCCTGAGTTGCTTGAGGGTGACGGCTTCGGGCTTGGGCATTAATTTTTTTCTAACGCAGCTTCGAAGTTTTTAAATTCTGTACCGGGCGCGTTCTCGACTAGCAATCATGATCGGAAACCCGCCGCCAGATTCGGGAGGAATTTATGCAGACGAAGAATCCGATCCGGGATTTGCAGCATATCCCCGCCGCGCTTCAGCCGCTGATGAACGCGCTTTGCGAGGTCGGCGCCGACCTGTCCAACACGATCCAGCGCGGGCCTCTGGGCGGTGCGCTGGGCGCCGAGGTGGGCGAAAATACCGGCGGCGACACGCAGAAGGCGCTGGACGTGCTGGCCGACGAGGCCTTTGCCCGGCGCCTGGCCACGGCGGGTGTGCGCTGGTACGCCTCGGAGGAACAGGACAGCGTGGTCGAGCTTGACCCCAAGGGCCGCTTCGCGCTGGCGATCGACCCGCTGGACGGGTCGTCGAATATCGAGGTCAACGTGTCGATCGGCACGATCTTCTCGATCTTCGAGGCCAAGGAGGACGGCGATGCCAGCTTCCTGCGCCCCGCGCATGAGCAGATCGGCGGCGGCTATATCATCTTCGGGCCGCAGACCATGCTGGTCGTCACCTTCGGCAAGGGCACGCAGGAATACCTGCTGGACCCCGACAGCAAGCAGTTCGTGCTGGTGCAGGAGGCGGTCAAGGTGCCCTCGACGGCGCGCGAATTCGCGATCAACGCCTCGAACTACCGCCACTGGTCCAAGCCGATCCGGGCCTATATCGACGATTGCATCGCGGGCGACGAAGGCCCGCGCGAGAAGAATTTCAACATGCGCTGGGTGGCCTCGTTGGTGGCCGAGACGCATCGGATCATCAGCCGGGGCGGCGTGTTCCTGTATCCCGGCGATTTGCGCAAGGGCTATGAGAAGGGCCGGCTGCGCATGGTCTACGAATGCGCGCCCATCGCCTTTGTCATCGAGCAGGCGGGCGGGTCGGCGACGGATGCGCAGGACCGCATCCTCGACAAGACTGCGACCGGACTGCATGCCCGCACGCCCTTCGTCTTCGGCTCGACCGACAAGGTCAGCCGCGTCGCCGCCTATCACGACCTTCCCGAACAGGAGGTCAACGCACTCTTTGGCAATCGCGGCCTGTTCCGCGTCTGAAGCCCCCCGGGAGGATAGACATGAGCAAGAAACACCCGATCATCTCGGTCACCGGTTCGTCTGGCGCCGGCACCTCGACGGTCAAGCACACCTTCGACCAGATCTTCCGCCGCGAGGGCGTGAAGGCGGTGTCGATCGAGGGCGACGCCTTTCACAAGTTCAACCGCAAGGACATGAAGGCGGAACTCGACCGGCGCTATGCCGAGGGCGATTTCACCTTCAGCCATTTCAGCTATGAGGCCAACGAGCTGAAGGAGCTGGAGCGCGTGTTCCGCGAATATGGCGAGACCGGCACGGGACGCACACGCCACTATGTCCACGACAATGACGAGGCCGAGCTTTACGGCGTGGCGCCGGGCGAGTTCACCGACTGGGCACCCTTCGAGGAGGACTCGGACCTGCTGTTCTACGAGGGGCTGCATGGCGCGGTGGTCAATGACGAGGTGAACCTGCCCCAGCATGCGGATCTGAAGATCGGCGTGGTGCCGGTCATCAACCTGGAATGGATTCAGAAGATCCACCGCGACAAGGAAAAGCGCGGCTACACCACCGAGGCCGTGACCGACGTGATCCTGCGCCGGATGCATGCCTATGTGCATTGCATCATCCCGCAATTCACCGAGACCGACATCAACTTCCAGCGCGTGCCGGTGGTCGATACCTCGAACCCGCTGGTGGCGCGCTGGATCCCGACGGCCGATGAAAGCCTGGTGGTGATCCGGTTCAAGAACCCCCGCGGCATCGACTTTTCCTATCTGGTCTCGATGATCCATGGCTCGTGGATGAGTCGGGCGAACTCGATCGTCGTGCCGGGCAACAAGCTGGACCTTGCGATGCAACTGATCCTGACGCCGATGATCGAGCGTCTGGTGTCCGAATCGAAACGCGCCTGAGGAGGCAAGCGACATGAACGCCCCCACGAAGATCGACACCGGCGCCGAGGCGCTGATGGCCACCGCTATCCGGGTGCTGGCGATGGATGCGGTGCAGGCAGCCAATTCCGGCCATCCGGGCATGCCGATGGGCATGGCCGATGTGGCCGCCGTGCTTTACAACCGCTTCCTGAACGTGGACCCCTGCAACCCGACCTGGCAGGATCGCGACCGCTTCGTGCTGTCGGCGGGGCACGGGTCCATGCTGATCTACGCGATCAACCACATGCTGGGCTATGCCGACATGGACATGGACCAGGTGAAGAACTTCCGACAATGGGGCTATCGCACCGCCGGGCACCCTGAATACGGCCATGCCGACGGGATCGAGACCACCACCGGCCCGCTGGGCCAGGGCATCACCACCGCGGTCGGCATGGCGCTGGCCGAGCGGATGCACAATGCCCGTTTCGGCGACGACCTGGTGGACCATTACACCTATGTCATCGCGGGCGACGGCTGCCTGATGGAGGGCATTTCCCACGAGGCGATCGACATGGCGGGCCATTGGGGCCTGGGCCGGATGATCGTGCTGTGGGACGACAACAAGATCACCATCGACGGCTCGACCGAGCTGTCGACCTCGACCGACCAGCTTGCGCGGTTTGCCGCCGCCAAATGGCATGTGCAATCGGTCGACGGCCATGACCGCGAGGCGGTCGCCGCCGCCATCGAGGCCGCGCGCAACGATCCCCGCCCCTCGCTGATCGCGTGCCGGACGGTGATCGGCCAGGGCGCGCCGAACAAGGCGGGCAGCCACAAGGTGCATGGCGCGCCGCTGGGGGCCGATGAGGTCGCCGCCACCCGCGAAGCGCTGAACTGGCCGCATGAGGCGTTCACCCTGCCCAAGGAAGTCTACGACGCCTGGGGCGCGGTGGCCGCGCGCGGCCGTGCCGCCCGCGAGGGCTGGGAGGCGCGGCTGTCGGTGTCCGAGCAGGCGGGCGCGTTCGAGCGGTCCATCGCGGCGCCGGACAAGGCGGCGCTGGCCACCGCCATCGAGGCCTACAAGGCGAAACTGTCGGCCGAGGCGCCCAAGGTCGCGACACGCAAGGCCAGCGAGATGGCGCTGGAGGTCGTGAACGCGACGCTGCCCAACACGGCGGGCGGCTCGGCCGACCTGACCGGGTCGAACCTGACCGTCACCGCGGGCATGCAGCCGGTGTCGAAGGACAATTACGGCGGCAGCTACATCCATTACGGCATCCGCGAATTCGGCATGTCGGCGGTGATGAACGGGATCGCGCTGCACAAGGGCTTTGTCCCATATGGCGGCACCTTCCTGGTCTTTGCCGATTACGCGCGGCCCGCGATCCGGCTGTCGGCGCTGATGGGGCTGCCTGTGACCTATGTCATGACGCATGACTCCATCGGCCTGGGCGAGGACGGCCCGACCCACCAGCCGGTCGAGCATCTGGCGTCCTTGCGCGCCATGCCCAACCTCAACGTGTTCCGGCCCGCCGATGTGGTGGAAACCGCCGAATGCTGGGAAATCGCGGCGACCGCCAGCAAGACGCCCAGCCTGATGGCGCTGTCGCGGCAGAACCTGCCCTGCCTGCGCACCGCGCATACCGCCGAGAACCTTGTGGCGAAGGGCGCCTATGTCCTGCGCGAGGCGGACGGCGCGCGCGACGTGACGCTGCTCGCCACCGGCTCCGAGGTCGAGATCGCGATGAAGGCCGCCGACCTGCTGGCCGAGGAGGGCATCAAGGCGGCCGTCGTCTCGGCGCCGTGTTTCGAGCTTTTCGCGGAGCAGGACGCAAGCTACAAGGCCGCCGTGCTGGGCAGCGCACCCCGCGTCGGTGTCGAGGCCGCGGTGGAGCAGGGCTGGGCGGCGCTGCTGGGCGAACGGTCCGCCTTCGTGGGCATGTCGAGCTTTGGCGCCTCGGCGCCGGCCGAGACGCTTTATGCCCAGTTCGGCATCACGCCCGCGGCCGTGGCCGCGGCCGCCAGGAAACTGATGAAGTAGGAAGGGTTCATCATGACTGTGAAGGTTGCTATCAACGGCTTCGGCCGGATTGGCCGCAACGTGCTGCGCGCCATCGTGGAATCGGGCCGCACCGATATCGAGGTGGTCGCGATCAACGATCTCGGCCCGGTCGAGACCAACGCCCACCTGATGCGCTATGACAGCGTGCATGGCCGGTTCCCCGGCACCGTGACGGTGAACGGCGACACCATCGACGTGGGCCGCGGCCCGATCAGGGTGACGGCGATCCGCGACCCCAAGGACCTGCCCTGGGGCGACGTGGACATCGCGATGGAATGCACCGGCATCTTCACCGCGCGAGACAAGGCGGCGTTCCACCTGGAGAACGGCTCCAAGCGCGTTCTGGTCTCGGCACCCGCCGATGGCGCGGACAAGACCATCGTCTATGGCGTGAACCATGACGTTCTGACCGCCGCCGACACGGTCGTGTCGAACGCGTCGTGCACCACGAACTGCCTGAGCCCGGTGGCCAAGGTGCTGAACGACAGCATCGGCATCACCCGCGGCTTCATGACCACGATCCACTCCTATACCGGCGACCAGCCGACGCTGGACACCATGCACAAGGATCTGTATCGCGCCCGCGCGGCGGCCCTGTCGATGATCCCGACCTCGACCGGCGCGGCCAAGGCCGTGGGGCTGGTGCTGCCCGAGTTGAAGGGCAAGCTGGACGGCGTGGCGATCCGGGTGCCCACCCCGAACGTGTCGGTCGTGGACCTGGTGTTCGAGGCCAGCCGCACGACCAGCGTTGACGAGGTCAATGCCGCGATCAGGGCCGCGGCCGATGGCCCGATGAAGGGGATCCTCGGCTACACCACCGAATCGCTGGTCAGCATGGATTTCAACCATGATCCGCATTCCTCGGTCTTCCACATGGATCAGACCAAGGTGATGGAGGGGACCATGGTCCGCATCCTTACCTGGTATGACAACGAATGGGGCTTCTCCAACCGCATGGCGGATACCGCCGTGGCGATGGGGGCGCTGATCTGATGACGCTGGTGCCCCTGACATCGCTGGATGTTGCGGGCAGGCGCCTTGCGGTGCGGGCCGATCTGAACGTGCCGCTGACCCGGAACGGGGTGGGCGATGCCACGCGCATCGCCCGCTTTGCCCGGGGCATGAAACCGCTGCTCGATCAAGGGGCGCGGCTGATCGTGCTGACCCATCTGGGCCGGCCGAATGGCGAGATGACCCCGGCACTGACAACCGAACGGCTGGTGCCCGCGCTGGCCAAGGCGCTGGGCCGGAAGGTGATGTTCAACGACACCTGCGTCGGTCCCATCGTGGAACGGCGGGGCGGGGCCTTGCAGCCGGGCGAGGTCCTGCTGTGCGAGAACCTGCGCTTCGAGCGGGGCGAGGAACAGAACGATCCGCGGCTGGGCGCGGGGCTGGCGCGGCTGGGCGACATCTATGTGAACGACGCCTTTTCCTGCTGCCACCGCAAGCACGCCTCGACCACCTCGGCCGTGCTGGCGGCCGAGCGGGTGGCGGCCGGGCCGCTCCTGCTTGAGGAACTGGCTGCGCTCGAGGGCGTGCTGGACGAGCCGCAATACCCTTCGGTCGCGCTGATCGGCGGCGGGTCGGTTGCGCCCCGGCTGGGCGTGCTGAAACGGCTGGTGAGCAGGATCAACACGATCCTGCTGGGCGGCGGCATCGCCAACGCGTTCCTGTTCGCGCGCGGCTATTCGATCGGGCGGTCCTTCGTTGAGCCCGAATATGCCGAGGACGTGCTGGAGATCGCCGCGCGGGCCGAGGTCGCAGGCTGCCGGATCGTGATGCCCGAGGATTTCGTCGTCGCGGGGTTCCAGCGGGAGGGGATCAAATCCTATCCGGTGCCGCTGGGCGGCGTGCGGGCGAACCGGCGCATCCTGGATATCGGGCCGAACACCATCGCGCGCTATCAGGACATCCTGCGGGATGCGCGCACGATCCTGTGGAACGGCCCCATGGGCACCTACGAGACGCCGCCCTTCGATGCGGGCACGCGGGCGCTGGCCCAGAGCGTCGCGGAACTGACGCGCTCGGGTCTGGCGGTGTCGGTTGCGGGCGGCGGCAACACGCTGGTGGCGCTGAACCGTGCCGGGGTCGCGCATGACTTTACCCATGTCTCCACCGCCGGTGGGGCCTTTCTCGAATGGCTGGAGGGCCGGACGATGCCTGGCCTCGACGCCCTTGAACGCAAAGCAGACGCAGCCTGACGGAGGACTTTGATGGCACTGATTACCCTGCGGCAATTGCTGGACCACGCGGCCGAGCACGGCTACGGCGTGCCGGCCTTCAACATCAACAACATGGAACAGGGCATCGCGATCATGGAGGCCGCCAAGGCCGTTGATGCGCCTGTCATCATCCAGGCCTCGCGCGGGGCGCGGACCTACGCCAACGACATCATGCTGGCCAAGATGATCGAGGCGCTGTCGATGATCTATCCCGACATCCCGCTCTGCATGCATCAGGACCACGGCAACAACGAGGCCACCTGCATGTCGGCGATCAAGCATGGCTTCACGTCCGTGATGATGGACGGCTCGCTGGAGGCCGACGCCAAGACGCCGGCGAGCTATGATTACAACGTGGACATCACCGAGCGCGTCTCGACCATGGCGCATTGGGTCGGTGCCTCGGTCGAGGGCGAGCTGGGGGTTCTGGGGTCGCTGGAAACCGGCGAATCCGAGGCCGAGGACGGCCATGGCGCGGAGGGCAAGCTGGATCACAGCCAGTTGCTGACCGATCCCGATCAGGCGGTGGATTTCGTCAGGAAGACCAAGGTCGATGCGCTGGCCATCGCCTGCGGCACCAGCCACGGCGCCTACAAGTTTTCGCGCAAGCCCGATGGCGAAATCCTCGCCATGAGCGTGATCGAGGCGATCCACAAGAAGCTGCCCGACACGCACCTGGTGATGCACGGCTCGTCGTCGGTGCCGCAGGAATTGCAGGACATCATCAACGCCTATGGCGGCGCGATGCCCCAGACCTTTGGCGTTCCGGTCGAGGAAATCGTGCGCGGCATCAAGATGGGCGTGCGCAAGGTCAATATCGACACCGACTGCCGGATGGCGATGACCGGCCAGTTCCGCAAGATCGCGCAGGAAAACCCCAAGGAGTTCGATCCGCGCAAGTTCCTGAAACCCGCGATGGACGCCATGCGCGACCTGTGCCGCGAGCGGCTGGAAGCCTTCGGCACCGCCGGGAATGCCGGCAAGATCAAGGTCATCCCGATGGACGACATGGCCAAGCGCTATGCCTCGGGCAGCCTCGACCCCAAGACGAACTGAGACCCCGGACGGCCCGGCCCCGGAAACGGTCGGGCCGCCTGCCATGGAAACGCACGCCGAACGGAACCCGAACCCTCTGGGAGGATATTACATGGACCAGTCGAACCGCTATGCGCGTCTCGATCTTGACGAGAAAGACCTGATCGCGGGCGGGAGTCATGTGCTCTGCGCCTACATCATGAAGCCCAAGGCGGGCCACGGCTATCTGGAAACCGCCGCCCATTTCGCCGCCGAAAGCTCGACCGGCACCAATGTCGAGGTCTGCACCACTGACGAGTTCACCAAGGGCGTCGATGCGCTGGTCTACGAAATCGATCCGGCCAACGAGATCATGAAGATCGCCTATCCGGTGGAGCTGTTCGACCGCAACATCATCGACGGGCGCGCGATGCTGTGCTCGTTCCTGACGCTGACGATCGGCAACAACCAGGGCATGGGCGATGTCGAATACGCCAAGATGCACGATTTCTACGTGCCGCCCGCCTATCTGCGCCTGTTCGACGGCCCCGCGATGAACATCGCCGACATGTGGCGCGTGCTGGGCCGCAGCGTCACCGACGGCGGCATGGTGGTCGGCACCATCATCAAGCCGAAGCTCGGCCTGCGCCCGCAGCCCTTTGCGGACGCCTGCTATGAATTCTGGCTGGGCGGCGACTTCATCAAAAACGATGAACCCCAGGGCAACCAGGTCTTCGCGCCGCTGAAGGAAACCATCCGTCTGGTGGCCGACGCGATGAAGCGCGCGCAGGACGAGACCGGCGAGGCGAAACTCTTCTCGGCCAACATCACCGCCGACGACCATTACGAAATGATCGCGCGGGGCGAATACATCCTGGAAACCTTTGGCGAAAACGCCGATCACGTCGCCTTTCTGGTCGATGGCTACGTGACCGGCCCCGCGGCGATCACCACCTGCCGCCGCCAGTTCCCGCGTCAGTTCCTGCACTATCACCGCGCGGGCCATGGGGCGGTCACCTCGCCCCTGTCAAAGCGCGGCTATACCGCCTTCGTGCTGTCCAAGATGTCCCGCCTGCAGGGCGCCTCGGGCAT
>NZ_DSDD01000351.1:0-10453 GCF_011048875.1 Rhodovulum sp. | reverse complement strand
ATGGGTTGCTCGGCCGCGAGGTGATCCAGGCGCTCAAGCACCTCCAGCACGCCCGCGGCAAGACGGTGATCTTCGTCGGTGTGCTCGAAAAGGTCACCGACGAGTTCGGCGCGACGACATGGCAGCCGCAGATGGAGGGCACGAAGGCCGGGCGCGAATTGCCGGGCATCGTCGATCAGGTGGTCTCGATGCAACTCTTCGGCCGCGACGCCAAGAGCGACTGGACTCTCGACGAAACCTCCGCCGAGCGCCGCCTCGTCTGCCGGTCCGGCAACCCCTGGGGCCTTCCCGCCAAGGACCGCTCCGGCCGCCTCGAGGTGACCGAGGCGCCCGATCTCGGCGCGCTGATCGCCAAGATCGACGGCCGCGCCCCCGCACACCCCGCCACCCCTTCCTGATCCAGACGCAAAGGACAGATCCATGAGCTATGATCTCAACGACGCCCAGCCGCAGATGGCCCCCATCGGCGAGCTGATCCCCGACGGCACCTTCGCCAAGGTCCGCCTGACCGTGCGCCCCGGCGGCATCGACGGCGCTACCGCGATGGACGCGAAGCTCCTGAAGGCCTCGCAGTCGAGCGATGCGAAGATGCTGGACTGCGAGTTCACCATCCTCGAGGGCCCACATGCCCGGCGGAAGTTCTGGCAGAGCTTCACCGTGGCGGGCGGCAAGGTCGACGAGAAGGGCCAGTCGATCGGCTGGAAGATCTCGAAATCCACCTTTCGGGCGATGGTCGACAGCGCTCTCGGGCTCGATCCCAGGGACGAGAGCCCCGACGCCAAGGCCAAGCGTGTGCTGCCCGGGCTCAAGCATCTCGACGGCATCGTCTTCGCCGCGCGCATCATGGTGGAGCCCGCCTCCAACCCCCAGTACCGGGACCAGAACCGGATCGCGAACGTCGTTCTGCCCGACGAGCCGAAGCATGCCGCCATCATGCGCGGCGAAACCGTGCCCCCGGAGCCCGTCAACGCTCCGCCGCGCAAGGCCGCGAGCGCGCCGGCGCCGGGATGGCAGGCGCCCGCGCCGGCATGGGGTGCGCAGCCGCAAGCGCCGTCCGCGGCTCCGGCCTGGGGCGCGCCGGCGCCGGCTCCGCAGCAGCCCCCGCAGCAGCCGTCGGCCCAGCAATCGCCCGCATCCCCGCCGTCCACGCCGGGCGCCGCGCCGGCGACCGGCATGCCCGCCTGGCTCAATGGCTGAGGCGCGGTCGGCAGCGTCGCGGCGGAGGTCAAACCGGCCTTCGCCGCGGCCCGAGGCCCGGCGCGATCCTGCCGGGCCGATGACCCCGGATGAATGGCAGGCGCATGTGACGCGCGAGGCGGCGCTGGAGATCGGACGATGGCTCGAGGCCCGAGGAAGACTGCACGCCCCCATCGCAAGCCTCAGCCTCGGCGACCTCGAAGCCATGGCCAGCAACGCGATCTCCCGCTGGATCGTGCTCCAGTCCGAAAAGCTCCAGAGGGCGGGCTGGCCGCCCGAGGACCCGATCGCGACATTCTTGCTCGGGTAGCTCTCTGCGCCGTCTGCGCCCGCGAGGCGCGCGGCTTCGGCTACTGCCACGGTCTCCGCTGGGATCGCCACCCCTACCACCGCTTCTGCTCGCGCCGCTGTCAGGACGTGGGCAGCGCCATCGCCCGAAGGAACAACGGCATGATCGACAAGACCGCGCGCGAGGCCCGTGCGATCCGCGATGCGCGGACGCTCTTCGCCGAAGCGCTCACCGACCTCGGGCTCATGGAGCCCTTCTTTCACCGCAGCGCCGAGGACATCGACCGCCTCATCGAGGCGGCGGTCACCGGCTACATCGACAGCATGCAGGACCAGGCCGAGCGCAAGGAACGCACCGGCACGGTCCTCGACGACCCCATTCCGTTCTGAGGGGGCGCACGATGATCGACCTGAACGACGACACGGCGGCCTGCAGCTGGAAACCTCTGCTCGAGGCTGCCGTCGAGAACGCCGTCACCGATTTCGAGATCGAGTTCTGCGATAGCCTCCGAGAGAAGCTCGCGCGGTTCGGCGACAGCGCCCGACTGACGGACGCGCAGTTCCACAAGCTGACCTGCATCGCGCAGGCCGGCGGGTTCTGGGAGCGCGAACGATGATCGACCTGAACCATGGCTCGGGGTGTCTCTACGGCGCCGGCGCGCCGCGCCCGCCCATTGCCGAAGCCGTGTCCGCCGCCATCGACACGGCGCTGTCCGCGCGCCACCGCGCCGAGCGTCCGCGCACCTATGTCAGTTCCTCGGGCCTCGGCCGCGACTGCCTGCGCCAGATCCAGTACGACTTCCTCGCGGTGCCCAAGGACGAGGGCCAGGAGTTTGCGCCGCGCACGCTCCGCATCTTCGAGGCGGGCCACAGGGCCGAGGATATCGTCGCGGGCTGGTTCCGGATCGCCGGGTTCGACCTGCGCACCGAGCGTCCGGACGGCCGCCAGTTCGGCTTTGAAGCCCTCGGCGGCCGCTTCAAGGGCCATATCGACGGCTGCCTCGTCTCGGGTCCCGTCGCGATGGACTATCCCGCGCTCTGGGAGAACAAGGCGCTCGGCGCGGCCAGCTGGAAGGACGTGGTCAAGCGCGGCGTCAGCCTCGCCCGGCCGGTCTATGACGCCCAGATCGCCCTCTATCAGGCCTACATGGAGCTGCCGGCGCCTGCGCTCTTCACCGCGCTGAACCGCGACACGATGGAACTGCACGCCGAGCTCGTGCCCTTCGATGCGCATCTCGCGCAGGAGATGTCGGATCGCGCCGTCGCCGTGGTGCGAGCCTCCGAGGTCGGGGAATGGCTGCCGCGCGCCGCCGCAGAGCCCACGGCCGTCCTCTGCCGCGGCGGCATGGCGGCCGGCAAGTGGCACGCGCCCTGTGCCTGGGCAGGCCGGTGCTGGGGAGAGCGGCGATGATCCCCGACGCCTATGAACTCAAGAGGATCGTCCGCGCCCATCGCGAGCGGTTCTGGTGCTCCGACCTTCTCGGAGCGGCGGAGTTCGCGCCGATCTATTTCTTCGACGATCAGGCCGCCTTCGATGGCGACAGCGTCGACCGCGCGATGACCCGGGTTCTGACCGGTCCGCTTCGGCTGCCGCACCCGTCCGTGATCTTCGAGGTGCGCGAGCAGCGCGCGTCTCCCTCAGGCCTGATCGTCTGCGCCCGCGCCGACGGCGACATCGTCGAGGCCACGTTCCTCATGCGCAAGCGGGCGCCGCGCGGCTGGACGGATTGCCTCGTGCGGATCTGGATGCATCCGGACGGCAAGGCGGAGATCGAGGGCAACCCGGCCGAGCGGAGCGACGAGACGGTCCGCGGTCACGGCGAAGTCGCCGCCGGCATCGTCTGGCGCGCGCTGACCATCCTCGGCGCCTCACCTGAAATCCGCGACCGCAAGGTGTCGCTTGCAAAACGGTCCCGCCTGGCCCGCGAGGGCGTGCGCGGATGGGTCTGGCGGCAAGTCGCCATCGATCCAACGCGCCTTCAGGCGGCGACGCCGCCGCAGGGCGGCAGTCACGCCAGCCCGCGCTGGCACCTTCGCCGTGGACACTGGCGGCAGCTGGCCGACGGGCGCCGGGTCTTCGTCCGCCAATGCGAGGTGGGCGATCCGAGCCGCGGCGGGATCGTCAAGGATTACGCAGTGGAGATGCCCCAGCCATGACCGAGTTCACCCCATCCGCCACGCAGGCCGCCGCGATCCGCGAGATCAAGGAGTGGTTCGAGACCCGCACAAAGCAGCAGCAGGTATTCCGCCTGTTCGGCTATGCCGGGTCCGGCAAGACCACAGTGCTGAAGTTCGCGCTCGACGAACTCGGGCTCTCGCCCCACCGCAGCGCGAAGGACGGCCGCTGCGTGCCCGGCGTCGTCACCGCCACCTTCACCGGCAAGGCCGCGCTGGTGCTGACCCGCAAGGGCACGCCCGCGCGCACCATTCACAGCCTGATCTACTCGGTGATCGAGTCGACCGAGGAGGAAATCGAGGAGGCTGCCCGCAAGATCGCGGTCGCCGAACGCGACGCGCTCCGTCTCACCGGGTTCGCGCGCACCACGGCCGATGCCGCGATCGAGGCGATGCGCCAGGGGCTCTCGGCGATGAAGCACCCGCGCTTCGCCCTGAACCCGCAGAGCGACGCCGCGGACGCCCGGCTCATCGTGCTCAACGAGGTGTCGATGGTCGGCGAGGAGATGGCGCGCGACCTGATGAGCTTCGGCAAGCCGATCCTCGTGCTCGGCGATCCCGGCCAGCTGCCGCCGATCCGGGACGAAGGCGCCTTCACCCGAGACGAGCCGGACGTGATGCTGACCGAGATCCACCGCCAGGCGGCCGAAAGCGCTATCATCCGTCTCGCCACCATGGCGCGCGAGGGCCGGCCCATCGGGTTCGGCGTCTACGACGATCATGTCGCCAAGCTCCGCAAGGGCGACATCACGCCGGAACAGGCGCTGCGCGGCGGCCAGCTGATCTGCGGTCTGAACGCCACGCGGCTGCAGATCAACAACGCCATGCGCGCGGCGGCCGGTCTCGGCGGGACCTGGCTGCCCACGGGGCCGGCCGAGAAGATCATCTGCCTGAAGAACCAGAACGATCTGGGGCTGATCAACGGGATGTTCGTGACGCTCGAGGACATCGTCGACGAAGGCAGCCTCTACTTCTCCGCCGTTGTCCATGACGAGGACGGGCGCCGCATCGGCGAGCCCTATGAGGACGGGCGCCCGGGCCGGCTGCACATCTACAAGGGGCATTTCGAAGACCATGTCGCCTACGACAACAAGCGCCATGACCGCGACTACAAGGAGAAGCGCCTGCTGACCGAGGCGACCTTCGGCTGGGCCATCACCGCGCACAAGGCGCAGGGCTCGCAGTGGGAGAACGTGATCGTCTGGGACGACAGGCTCGGTCGCAGCGAGATCGACCGCCGCCGCTGGCTCTACACCGCGATTACCCGGGCCGAGCGCGGGCTCGTCCTTCTGGCCTGAGGGGCGTGATGATCGACCTCAACGACATCGCGGTCCCGAAGACCCGCCAAGATCTCGCGGCAGTGAAGGAGCGGCTGGCATGCACCGCGGCCGACTGGCTGCCGGGGTTGTTCCCCGAGGCCCGGCTCGCGCGGGACCGTCGTTCCTTGCGCTGCGCGGACCTCTCCGGGCGCCCGCCACGCAAGGAGGGTTCCTGCACCATCCATCTCGACGGGCCCTATGCCGGCTGGGGCTTCGACTACGCCACCGGCGAGCGGGCCGGCCCCATCGACCTGATCGCGCAGGCGACCGGCCTCTGCGACGGCGCGCTCTTCGACGAGGCGGCGCGGCTCGCGGGGATCGACCACCCTGCACCGCGGACAGCGCCAGTGTCGCCGATGCGCGCGCGCCCAGATCACTCGGCCGAGATCGCGCGGCTTCTCAGCGGGGCCGTGCCGATCGCGGGTACGCTTGGCGAGAGCTATTTGCGCGCCCGCGGGGTCTCGGATCCCGGATCGCCCGACCTGCTGTTCCATCCCGATCTTCCGGACCTCGACAGCTGCCGTGGCTGGCCCGGCCTCATCGCGATCCTGCGGCTGCCGGACGGAACTCGCGCGCCGGGCATCCACCGCACCTTCCTGCTCGACGACGGCAGCGCCAAGGCGCCCCCGGGCAAGAAGATGCTCGGCAGCGTGAAGGATGCCGTGGTCCGGCTCTTCCCGATGCCGGAGGACGGCCACATCGGCATCGCCGAGGGCATCGAGACGGCGCTCGCCGCGCACGGGCTCTTCGGCACGCCGGTCTGGGCGGCGCTGTCGGCCGACGGTCTGGCGCGGTTCCAGTGGCCCGGGGGCGCCCGGCGCGTCACCATCTACGCCGATGCAGGAGATGCCGGCCGCCAGGCCGCCGCGACGCTCTCGGACCGCCTGAACCGGGACAACATCCCGAACGAGATCGTCGCGCCGCTGCATGGCGATGACTTCAACGACGACCTGCAGCGTGGTGCAGGCGCCGAGGATTACGCGCGACCGGCTGACACCACAGCGGAGCCGTAGGACAGGGATCCGGTAGAGCCCGAGACGGCCACGCCCGTCGTCGCCTCCGCCGACGATCCGGCGACGCTGATCGCCGCGGCCGAGGCGCTGACGAACCCGCCCGAGTTCGAAGCGCTGTCCACGCTGCTGGGGCGCATCGCGCTTGCAAAGCTCGACCCGCTGCCCGAACGCCAGATCCTCGCCCGGATCAAGACCGCCACCGGCATCGGCATGTCGGTCCTATCCCAACAGCTGGCCGAGCTCCGTCGCCGCGTGAACGCCACCGGCGATCCCAACGCGCCGATCCCGAAGCCCGCCTGGTTCAGACGTCTCCGGCTCGACCTCGCCGGTGCGCCCGAGCGCAACGAAGCCAACGTCATCGTCGCACTGACCTCCGATCCGGCATTTGCCGGCGTGCTCGCCTTCGACGAGTTCGGGCAGGAGATCGTGGTGCGCCAGCCGCTGCCTTGGCACAGCGTCGCGTCCCTCCCGCGCCCCTGGGAGGATGCCGACGACATCCGCACCGCCGAATGGCTGCAGCTGCGCGGCATCAACGTAGCGCCGGTGGTCGTGAGCCGCGCTGTTGGCGCCGTCGCACGCGAGCTGCGCATCCATCCCGTCCGCGACTGGCTCGACACCCTGACATGGGACGGCACGCCCCGGATCGAGACCTGGACCAGCACCTATCTCGGCGCCGAGCCCACAGCGTTCCATCACACCATCGGCGCGCTCTGGCTGATCTCGGCCGTCGCCCGCATCTACCGTCCCGGCGTGAAGGCCGACCACATGCTGATCCTCGAGGGGCCGCAGGGCGCGCGCAAATCCACCGCGATCAAGGTGCTGGCCGGCGAGGAATGGTTCACCGACGAGTTGCCGGAACTTGGCTCAAAGGACGCGGCGCTGCACATGCAGGGTGTCTGGATCGTGGAGATCGCCGAGCTCGACGCCATCGGCCGCGCCGAGGTCTCGCATATCAAGGCGTTCCTGACGCGGACCACCGACCGCTTCCGCCCGCCGTACGGCCGCTACACCGTCGAAGTGCCCCGCCAGTGCGTGTTCTCCGGTATCGTGAACCCGGACACCTACCTGCGCGACAAGACCGGCAACCGCCGATTCTGGCCGCTCCGCTGCGGCGCCATCGACATCGCGGCGCTCGCACGCGACCGGGACCAGCTCTGGGCCGAGGCCATCCACCGTTTCCGCGCCGGTGCGATCTGGTGGATCGACGACCCGGCACTGCTGGAGGAAGCCCGCGAGGAACAGGACCGCCGCTATCAGTCCGACGCCTGGGATGACCTGATCGAACACTGGCTGACGCACGAGATCCGGACCGTCTCAGATGGCTTCCCCGACTACGGCAACTCCCGGACGGAGAGCGTGCAGCGCGCCGAGCCACTGAAGGACATATCGGTAGGCGAGATCCTCGAAGAGGCGATCGGGCTCGAGCCAGCCCGCTGGACCCGCGGCGACCAGATGCGCGTCTCGGCCTACCTCAAGGCGAACGGCTGGGAGCGGTACCGACGGCGGGACGAGGGCGGCCGTGAGGCGCCGCGGGAGTGGCGGTATCGACGAGACATTGCGGCCTGATGATCGTCCCTACGTCGAAGCAATTAACACTTCAGACGCTCTCCAATGGATTATCTTCAGACTGCCAGGCGCAACTGCTGTGGGGCTTCTGCCCACTTCGAAGCCCGGTACTTTGACCATTCACGTTCTGCCATTTCGACATCCGAGATGACCAACGGTGCCTCGAGCTTAAGGACGTACGGGGCAGCCAATTCGCAATGGAAAGCTATCGGATAGATCGCGCCAGATGCCTCACGCGCAGTGTCGATGCTCACTATGGCGGTCACCTGAGAGGACCCTACAGGGTTTCCGGTCTTCACATTCCTCAGCGCCCCGATGGAGACCCATTCGGGCGATGCAAAGGACCGAAGCGGCTGCTGCGATTGGCAGACGAGCGCATAGTGCCTTGTCTTGCCGGGCGTATACCGGCTCGTGACCATCGAGCCCGATGGAATCTGGAAAGGCTCGCCATTTGCGCCGGTGGCTCGCGTCCACACAGCGATCTGATCGGGGCTCTCATCGCGTGCTTGCGCACGCGACTTTATTGGACTGAACGCGAGCATCGGCCGGCGGACCCGTTCGAACAGCGACGGCAGCGACGGAGCCACGTTGTTGCCAATGCCCCAGAGGAACACGCCACCATTCTGTCGTCGCTCTTGCTCCTTGCGAGCCAGGATTGCTTCGAAATCCTGCCCAGCTTCGGCACCGAACCTCGTCCAGCAAAACGCCCCAGGCAAAGGCATGGTCACCTCCCTCTTGGTTTCGTTCATTATTCATGTATATTCACCTTCATGCAAGACCTGCGGGAAGCACTGGGCGATTTCATGCGAGAGCGCGGCAACACGCAGTCGGAAGTCGCACGTGCGCTCGGAGTGAGTCAGCCAAGTATTTCAAGGGCCTTGAAGAGAGGACCGGTCAGGCTTGGTCCAGCGGCCAAGAAGATTCGCCAAGGTTTGTTGGCGGCGGCTTCTGCCCCGGAGTCCACCAAGCCTCATCCTGAATATTCGTCTATTCAGGATGAACGGGCTGGACTGAAGCGCATCACGGAACGGCTTCGGTCGCTTCCCGACATGGAGGCGGTTGCGCTGGACAAGATGCTGGCGGCGCTTGATGATTTTCTTGACGAATGGACTGGGGGTGACGCTTGAAGAGGACAGCTGAGAAGTTCAGGCAAGACCTCCGGACACTGGGTATATCCGGGCAGGCAGTTGATGCTGTTTGGCCAAGCTGGTGGAGCGACGAGGCAGAGCAGTCGAACTCGGCCCAGGTAGAGTTGCGCTTTACCGTTGCGCGCCGTCTGGGGCTTTCGCCGAAGTCGCTCCTCGGGGAGGAAGAACCGACTTTTGTCTGGAGGCACGAAGCAAAATTCAGGGGGCTTTCGACCTATGGAAGCAAGGAGCAGGCGGCCCTGTCGTCTTTCGGCATTTCCCTCGCGCGGATCTTGTCCAAGGGCGTCCGAGCGACTTTCGACGAGAGGGTAATTGGCCTCGATCCGCTTCGCCTGAGAGGAACCTTGCTCAGCGCATCACCCTTTGTGCGACTTCAGGATATTTGCGAGGCCTCGTGGGGGCTCGGCATACCGGTAATCCATCTCAGGGTGTTTCCACTTTCCGCCAAGCACATGGTGGCGATGTCAGTCCGACATGGCGATCATTTCGCGATACTGGTAGGCAAGGACGCGAAGTACCCAGCACCGACGGCCTACCACGTCGCCCACGAACTGGGCCATATCACCAGCGGCCATCTCGCGCCGAACGCGGCTCTGGTCGACATGTCCGAGCCGCTTGAGGAGAAAAGCCTCGACTCTGAAGAGCTCGAGGCCGACAGCTTTGCGCTACGTCTGCTAACAGGCCAAGCCTCACCGCAGATCGAATTCGACCAAGGGCCAGCCAACGGCGCTGTGTTGGCGGCAGCGGTGATGCGCGCGTCTGAGGACTCGAGGATTGAGCCCGGCACACTCGCTATGTGCTACGGCTACCAAGCGTCGGACTGGTCAACCACCTACGCAGCACTTGCAAGGATCTACGAGCGACCGGACGATGTCTGGCGGTTTCTTAATAGGATCGCGACGCGCTAACTGGACTGGGAGGCGTATTCGGACGACGAAACGGAGTACCTGCGGGCTGTGATGGGGGGCGTCGAGCTTGGCTAACGCCCTTGTGGACAATGACCTCATTGAGAAGATGGCCCGGTGGCAGTGTCTTGATCACCTTCCGCCATCCCTTTCTGTCGAGCACGAGGCCGTCCTGGTCCTCGGCGTCTTGCGGTATGTCGTGGGTGCGAGGCTCAGGAGGACCCACGGCGAGCCTGTGTGCAGACCGCTCATGGAGTTTCTCGACCTGGTGTCGGTTCTGGAGCCCTCGGAAGACGAAGTATCGCTGGCAGCGTCAATCGAGGAAATTTCGCTGGCGGAAGGCTTGGACATCGATGTCGGTGAGAGCCAGCTCTTCGCGGTGGCTCTGATGCGCGCGGAAACGATGGTCGCCACGGGGGATAAGCGCGCAGTATGTAGCTGCGCCGGGATCGAGCCGGATTTCCCTGAGATTGCAGGGCTGCGGGGCCGGATCATCAGCACCGAGCAAGTGCTCGCGCGACTTCTCGGCCTGCTCGACCATGGAGCTCTCCGCGCACGGGTCTGCGCAGACAAGAGCGCTGACAAGACCGCCGAGATCTGCTTCTGCTGCTCCAGTGAAGATGTGCCAGTCGCGGACGTGCTATCGGCGCTCGAAAGCTACCAAAAGGACCTCGCCAAGCGGTCGAAGCATTACACCTTGGCGAGTCTAGAGCGGCTCAGCCTTTCTCTGAATCGAAAGAGGATTCCCATACGGTGCGTTGTGTGATTCAGAATTCATACTGGTGAAGGAGGCCAGCATGGATGACGAAACCGTATTCAGACGACCTTCGGGAGCGTGTTGT
>NZ_DSDD01000202.1:0-10468 GCF_011048875.1 Rhodovulum sp. | reverse complement strand
GCCAAGCCGGCTTGGCCGTTCCTGCAACGGCGGCAGAAGCGTCAGCACCAGCGCAAGCCCCGTGACCAGCGTGAAGCTGCCGTAAAGGACCGGCGCGGCCTTCACCGCTTCGGCCCATTTGCGCAGATGTTCGACAAAGGCGTTCGCCAAGCCCCATTGCTTGGAATAGCTGAGTGCGACATCGACGGCGCCGAGTTTCAGTTCGGCCAGCGCACCGGCCTGGGCATAGACCAGGACAAGAGCTGCCACCGGAATCGCCCCGCCCGCGGCATAGGCGAAGGGCGACCAGCGGAACAGTCGACCCGTACCGGGGCGCCAGAACCCGACAAGGGCGAACCACAGCCCGCTGGCAAGCGCGGCATAGGCCAGATTGCTGCGCGTGAGCACGGCAAGCGAGACCAGCGCGCCCGCCAGCACCATCGCCCAGACCCGGTCGCGCCAAGCAAGGCAGAGCCAGAGCGCGGCCATCATCATCGCCATGGCCGGCAGCCCGGCCGAACTGTGCAGCCCCGGTTCGACCGCGTTCATGGCGATGAAGAGGCCTCCCGCGGCCCCCGCGGCCAGCGGCCCCGCCATCCGGCGGCCGATCAGGAAGACGAAGATCGCGGTCAGCCAGAGGCAGGCATCCCCGAACAGACGGGCCGACAGCACGGTTTCACCGAACAGCCCCATCCAGCCCCCCATCAGGAAGAAGATCATCGGGGGCTTGTTGTCGAAGCGTTCGGTATAGGGAAGGATGCCGTCGAGGATGTCGGCCCCGAGCAGCATGAAGGTGCTTTCGTCCCAGTTGATGATCTCGCGCGAGACGGATCCGAGCTGCGTCAGCAGCACGAGGATGGCGTAGACGCCCGCCACAAAGAGCGTGATCCCCCTGTGCGTCCTGTCCGTCATCACCGTTTCACGAAGCGCTTGTGGAACACGAAATAGCGGCTGCCGAGGAAGTTGAAGAGCATCCCCGCCACGATGCCCCCGAGTGCCGCGAACTGAAGCGACAAGGGACCCGCACCAAGAACATGGGCGTTGAGATAGAGCGCCACGCCGTAGTTCACCGCCATCCCCACGGCCGAGGCCCCGACGAAGCCCGCGAACTGCTTCAGGATCGGGCGGTCCTTGGCATAGGAGAAGGTGAACCGGCGGTTCAGCAGGAAGTTGGTGATGACACTGACCGCGATCCCGCCGGCCAGGCACAGCATGTCCGGCAGCCCGGCCCATTTCAACAGGCTCAGCACCGAGAGGTTCACCACCACGCCCGAGGCGCCGACGACGAGGAACTGCGCCATGTACATCGCGTTGGCAAAGCGGTGCAGATAGAGCCGGCGCAGGTGCTGGATGTATTTCAGCTGTTCGCGGAAGGTCAGCTTGGACACGCCATGCACCCTGTCGGAAAAGTGGATCGGCACCTCGCCCACATTCTCGAGGCCGCATTTCACGATCAGTTCCAGCGCGATCTTGTAGCCCACCGGGTTGAGATCCCGGGCCTGGTCGAAATCGGCCTTGCGCAGCGCGAAGAAGCCCGACATCGGGTCGCGCACCTGGGTGAGCGGGCGCGCCAGAAGCGTCGCGATCCGCGAATTGATCCAGCGCCAGAAGCCCCAGTCGTCATCGGTCGAGCCGCCGGGCACATAGCGCGAACCGATCACCATCTGCTGTCCGGCATCGAGCGCGAGGATCATCGCCGGGATTCGTTCGGGCGGGTGGCTGAGATCGCAATCCATGCAGAACAGCACCGGGTAGCGGGCGGCGCGGAACCCGTCGATCACCGCGGCGCTCAGGCCGCGCGGGCCCTGGCGCACGATGATCCGCGCCCAGTCGAACCCCGACCGCTCGACCGCCTCGATGCTGCCATCCCGGCTGTCGTCATCCATGAACAGCACTTCCAGCGTGAGATCCCGGTCCCGGCGCAGCGCGTCGATCCGCGCCAGCAGAAGCGGGATGTTCTCGACTTCGCGATAGGTGGGAACGATGATGCTGATGCCTGCGGTGAAGCGGGTCCGGGCCAGCGGGTAATGATCTTGTGAAATCAAGGGACTCTCTGTGCAATCGGACATATCGGCCTGCCGGGGCAGGTGTTGTGGGCCAGTTCCGGTATGCGCCTTGCCAATTGCGCGGGGCCGCCGGTCGGTCGGTTTCGGATTCGCCAGGCGGTTGCGAGGGGGGCGGCCCCTGCGGCAGGGGACGCGGCACCCACCGCGAATCGTCTGGCGGCGGCCGGGGCCAATCCCGGCCGCCGCTATCTAATATATCATCCGCGGCGGTCAAAGCCGGACTTTTTCGGGACAATTGGCGGATGGCAAGCCGATCGGATCGACAGCCCTGACGCCCGATCTTGGGCCTTGGCATTCCGGTCCGACGGCGTCTACAAGGACGCTAGTTTTCCCGATGCATTTGCGGCGCGCCAAGCCATGTCCGGTCCTCCTTCCCGTTTCCGTGCAATGGCGCGGTCCCAGTCCGGAAGAATATGCCCGTGATCCGCAAACGGTTGCGCGAGGTGCTTTCGGATGACAGCCTGAAGGCCCGGGCGGCGCGCGGCTCTGCGCTGACATTCCTGAGCTTCGGCGGCGCGCAGTTCCTGCGCCTGGTCTCCAACCTGATCCTGACCCGGCTTCTGTTCCCCGAAGCCTTCGGCATGATGGCGCTGGTGCAGGTCATCATCCTGGGGCTGGAGATGTTCTCGGTGACTGGGGTCAAGACCTCGATCATCCAGAACAGGCGCGGCGACGATCCGGTCTTTCTCAACACCGCCTGGACGGTGCAGATCGGGCGCGGGGTGTTCCTGTGGTGCCTGACGATCGCGCTCGCGGTTCCGGCGGCGAGCCTTTACGAACAGCCGATGCTGGCCATGCTGCTGCCGGTGGCGGGCTTCGCCGCGGTCCTGAACGGGCTGCAATCGACCAATGTCTCGACCGCCAACCGGCAGCTCATGCTGGGGCGCCTGACATTCATCGAACTGTTCAGCCAGGCCGTCAGCATCGTGGTGATGGTGATCGCAGCGGTCGTGACCAAATCGGTCTGGGCGCTGATCTTCGGCAGCCTGGTGACCGAGGGTCTCAGGACGCTTCTGTCCCATCTCATGCTGCCCGGCATCCGCAACCGTCCGGGCTGGGACAAGAGCGCCTTCTGGGAGATTTTCCATTTCGGAAAATACATCTTCATCGGCTCTATCGCGGGCTTCCTGATCAATGCCGGCGACCGCGCCATCCTGGGCAAGTTCGTTACCCTGGCCGAGCTTGGCATCTACAATATCGGCTATTTCCTGGCCACGGCGCCCACCAATATGGCGCAGCAACTGAGCGCGAAAGTGCTGCTGCCGGTCTATTCCAGGACCGCCGACGCCCAGGGCGCCGACAGCCGCCGCAAGCAGCGCCTGGCCCGGGGGATGCTGACCGGGGCGATGCTGGCTGCAAGCCTGTTGCTGGCCTTTATCGGCGACTGGCTGGTGCGGCTGCTCTATGAGCCGGCCTATCATCTTGCCGGATCGCTCATGGTGCTGCTGGCGCTGGCCTACATGCCGACCATCCTGATTCTAGCCTATCAGCAGAAGCTTCTGGCGCAGGGCAATTCGCGGGACATGACGGTGTTCACTGTGATCCAGGCGGTGATCCAGACCGTCCTTCTGCTGGTCGGGATCCAGGCCTTCGGACTGATGGGGGCGATCATCGCCCCGCCGCTTGCGGTGCTGCTCGTCTACCCGCTGGTTGCCTGGCTGACCCATCGCAAGGGCAGCTGGGATCCGCTGCTCGATCTGGGGCTGTTCCTGTTCTGCCTTCTGGGCGCGGCGCTGGCGTTGTGGATCAAAGACACGGCGATCACCGAGGTGTTGCGGGGTGCCGTCGATAGCCAAGCCCCCGCGCTGCCGGGCTGATCGGGCCGGAACAGAGCCTATTTGTACTCGATCAGCGCGATCGGCGCCCGGCGCAGCCGACGCCAGAGATAGGTCAGCACCCCCTGTGCCTCGGGGAACTTGGCCAGCGTGACGAAGACGGCCTGATACCAGGGATCGCCCTTGCGCCAGCGCCGCATCATCTGCGCGGGCCAGATCAGCACAAGCAGCGCCGCCCAAGGCGTGAGCGCAAGCCCCGCGAGGATCATGAGCGGCAGCAGCATGCCCCAGCCGACGATCCGCACCAGTTCCGGTACCCCGTGGCGTTCGGGCGGGCGCCCATGCATCGCTACCGCCTGGGCATAGGCATAGCCGCCGCGCGCGGCGCGCCGCCACCATTGCCCGAAGCGGGTCATCGCCGCGTCATGCAGCGTCATCTCGGCATCGAGCCGCCAGATCTGCCAGCCCGCCGCGCGCAGGCGCACGCAAAGCTCGGGCTCTTCGCCGGCGATCAGGGTCGGGTCATAGCCGCCAACCGCAAGAAGCGCCCCGGTGCGGATCAACATGTCACCGCCACAGGCCTTTGTCTGCCCGATCGGAGTGTCCCACTCGATATCGGCCAGCCTGTTGTAGACCGAGCGGTCGGGGTAGCGCTCGCGGCATCGGCCGCAGGCGATTACGGCAGCCGGATTTGCGCGCAGGAAGGCCAGGGCCGTCTCGATCCAGCCCGGTTGCAGGATGCAATCGCCGTCGAGGAACTGGACGAATTCCGGGGTCTTGCCCCCCTCACAGAGGCGGGCAAAACCCGCATTGCGGGCGCGGGCGGCCGTGAAGGGCGTGCCCATGTCAAGCTCGACCACCTCTGCGCCGCGGACCCGGGCGGCCTGCTGACTGCCATCGGTCGATCCGCTGTCGACATAGACGATCCGGTCGAACCGGCCCCTGGCGGCCTCGAGGCAGGCGATCAGCCGCGCACCCTCGTTCCGGCCGATGATCACGGCGCTGACACCCATCTCAGCCATCCCGCATCCGGATGATCCGCGCCGGAACCCCGCCGACGACGGTACCGGGCGGCACCGGCTTTGCCACGACCGCATTCGCACCGATGATCGCGCCCGCGCCGACATGGATATTGCCGATCACCACGGCACCGGCACCAATCTCGACACCATCGCCGATGGTCGGCCGCCCCTCGAGATCGTCAAGACCTGCGATCCCGAAAGTGGTGTTCTGCCGGATGATCACGTCATTGCCGATTTCATGTGCGGACAGGATCATGCCGCCGAAATGCTCGAGCTTCACGCGCCGGCCCACGGGCACCGAATAGGGCAGCATGATACCGCCCGTCCGCTGGCCGAGCCGGTACATGGTGAAATAGACAAGGCTCAGCGGTATCCGCAGGGCCCTGGGACGCACCCCCATGCGCCAGTTGCCGAAGCGGTGCCAGAACAGCGCCCAGAACCCTTGCGAGAGGGGATCGCGCTCATGGGTGCGGAAATCCTCGGCCACCAGAGCCCAGAAGCCGATATCCGCGGGGTTGCGGTTGGTTGCCCCCCGCGGCGCCGGGGCAGCGGCCGTGTCGGCCGGCGGGGATCGCCCGAACAGGAGCGGCAGCATCGCATGGACAAGGAAATCCGGCAGGAACCGCCGGGGCAGTGCAGGCGGGCGGCGGCGCAGGGCTGCCAGCGGATAGTGCACAAGCCCGGCAAGGAGCACCGCAAGCGCGATGCCGAGCGCCCCCGCCCGCCCCTTGGCCTTGCGGAAGTAATGCGCCCAGGACCGGTACCAGTAGGCCCCGCGCCGACGCCGTTGCTGGTCCTCGCCACTCTTGATCCCGGTCGCCACCCCTTCGAGATGCAGCACCCGGGCGCGGGGGACATAGCGGATCTGCCAGCCCGCCGCACGGGCCCGGCGCATCAGGTCGGTCTCTTCGAAATAGAGGAAGAAGGCGGGATCGAACCAGTCGAGATCGCGCAGCACCCCGAACCGCGCCATGAAGGCCGCCCCGGTGACCCAGTCGACCGGCCCTTCGGGATGGTCGGGCGGCAGCGGCACCCTGGCGCGCTCGAACAGCCTGTAGACCGGCCCGAAGCCGATGAAATGGGCGAATTCGGACGCGGCGCCGGGAAACCGGAATGCCGCGACCGCCGGGCCGATGCTGGGCTCGGTGATCCCCGCCCCGGCCATGGCGAGGCCGGGATCGGCATCGAGCGTATCGGCCAGGATCGCGATCGCCTCGTTCTCGAGCTGGGCATCGGGATTGAGCAGGAACACCTTGTCGGGCGGATGCGCGCGCGCGGCCAGCGCCCGGAACACCAGATTGTGGGCGCGTGCGAAGCCGTGATTGGTCTGTTCGGGATAGAAGGTGACCCGTCCGCGCCAGGCCTCGGAGCGGGCCGCCTCGGCGAGGATTTCGCGGTCCCGGCCGGGAGAGGCATTGTCCACAAGGTGGATGTCGACCTTTCGCCCGCCATGCGTGCGGGCAAGCACACTGTCCACAGCCGCGCGCGCAAGCTCCGCGGTACCGTAATTCACCACGATGACGGAAATTTCGGTCTCGACCTGCTCGTCCAAGATGATCCTCGTCCTTGCCTGGAAAGTACCTTGCCTGCCGCTCCGGCACCCGTCTTTCGATGGGGTCGGTGATTGCGTCCCTTGAGGGCCGTTTCAGGTCATGCGGCTGCGGCCCGTGGGGGGTGTGTGCCGGGTGTAGCGGCTGTTGAGCGGCCTCTGCCGTTCGGGGGCAGCGCTGCCTGGTGCGGGCGGGTCCGCCGCCCTGTCCCGGCGCGCCAGGGCAGGTCGGAAATACCCCGGCCGGACCAGGGTCTCGCCGGGGCTGTCCGCCTGAGCGGGGGCGGAGCGGATCGCGCCAAGCTCTGCCCGGCCCCAGAGCGCCCCGACGGCAAGGGCGGTGATCGGGGTGATCGAACTGTTCGGAACGAGATCGATCAGGTTTCCGGCGACCAGCAGGGCGAGAACCGAGGTTTCCGTCCCGATATCATGTCGTCGTCGGACCCACAGCAACAGGAAGAGCGGAACGCAGATCAGGCCGAACCGCGCGACATAGCCGACCCAGCCCGAGATGCTGAGGGTGATGACCCAGGCCCCGTCCGCGATGGTGACGTCCACGCCCTCGTCGTTATAGGTGCGCGAGCGCCCCCAGCCCCCCCAGCCGAACAGGATACGATCTTTGGCCTTGTCGAGGAACGCATCCTCGTTCTTCAGCCGCACCTGCAACGAATGGGCGCGATAGGGGTTGATCCGCTCGGCGAAGGCGACCACGCTGTCGATCGGGATGAGACCCGCCTGGCGCAGTGCCGGATAGGTGAGAAAGCTTGCCGCGATCAGGGCGGCCGCGATCAGCTGGACGCGAACCGTGGCCAGCAGCACCAGGGGCAATAGCAGCAGCGTGATCATGAGCGCGCCCAGATTCTTGGACAGCACCAGGATGACAAGCAGCCACAGCAGCGCCGCGATGAAGGGTCCCCGCCGGCCCCCCGCGCTGCGCACGAGCCCGGCGGTCGCCAGGGCGGCCGCACAGAGGAAGATGCCGACCAGCAGGCCATGGCCCAGGAACACGACAGGCCGCCAGCCGCCGGCGCGCACATGCTGCGCCCAGACATGGGGGAACTCGCCGTAGACCCAGTAATGCATCAGCGGCGACATCCGCAATTCGACGAGAATCAGGAACGAATAGGCCAGGGCGGCCACGCAGAGCACGATCAGCAGCATCCGGTGGGCCTCGGGCGTGGCGAGGTATTTCCGCGCCAGCGCCATCGGCACCACGAACATCAGCGCGCTGAGGATGTAGGAGAACGCGTCATAGGGCCGGAGCGCCGGCAGGACGGTCGTGCCGTAGCGTAGCATGTCGCCATTGGTCATGACGGTCATGAACGCCCCCACGACCAGCAACAGGACCAGAAGACGCATCGTCCACAGCCGCGGCAGCAGACCGGGCAGCACCGCCTGATTTGGCTGGGACCGCCCCAGCAGGGGCGCCAGCACCAGCGCCGCCAGCGCCGGGATCGTCTTCTTGTTCAGTTCCGGCAACAGCGGCAGATCGACGGAGGTCTTTTCCGGCAGCACCAGATACCCGACCAGGATGGTGAGCACGACCGCGACCGGCGTGGAGAAACGCAGGAAGAAGAACGCGCTGAAAAGCGGCCATGAGAAAAGAGCAATGAAAGGAATCATGGGCGTGCCTGCCGCCGGGAACATGGACTGTGCGAACCGATCGGGCCTGTTAGCATACCGGCCCATTTTGTCAAAATCTTGCTGCTCAGGCTGACGGTGGAGGGCAGCGAACGGTCGCCTTACGGTTGTTTCATCCCCTTGCGTCAGAGTGCCTCCCGACATCCGAGCCCGTGAAAATGGTCTGATACGGCTCCCGGGTTTTCCATCGGCCCACCTGACATCCCGAAACTACCTGACATCCCGCAAACTGGAGACACATGACCATGACCGACAAGTTCAATAACCTCGTCGGGGGCCTCGAAAGCCCCGCCGTCTGTCTTCTGGCCGTCGAGCCCAGCGATACCCAAGATCTCGCAGTGGCCAGCCGCGGCATCAACGTGGCCACCTCCGGGAGCGTTCGGGTGACGACAATCGGGGGGTCCACCGCAACGGTCTATGTGGCTGCCGGCGGCGCGTTCCCGCTGCGGGTCAGGCGGATCTGGCAGTCCGGAACGACCGCCAGCGGCATCGTGGTGATGTACTGATGACCAGACTGTCCATCGCAACAGGCATCACGCAGACGGCCGACATGTCGTGGCTGGGGGCGGGGGGCGTTCTGCCGCCGCTCGAGCTGACGCTTGTGAGCGGCCAGATCGAGATCCTCGCGGCCACGTCATCTACGCTGAGCCTGACGATCTCGGGGACATCTGCCTTCAATGGCGTGTACCAGGTGGATCCGCAGTTGCTGAAATCCGGTCCGGTGAACCTCGTGAGACCCCGGATCACCGGGACCGCCGCGGCCGGAGCCACGCTGACCCTTCAGCCCGGTCTGTGGATAAGCGAGAAGACCGCAACGGTCCCGACCGAGAGCTACCAGTGGCTGCGCAATGGCGTTGTCATCCCCGACGAGACGGCGCCGACGCATGTGATCGTGCCCGAAGATGGCGGCACGGTGCTGCGGGTAACCGAAACGGTGAAGGACGCGAACGGAACCCGCAGCGTGCAAAGTACAACGCTGACGGTTCCGGTGCTCTCGGCTCCGCTGGGCGTTTCGCGGATCGGCGGCTTCCTGTCCTCGGGCAACGCGAGTGCGACCCCGTCCTTCACGGTGGATCTCAGCGGCTATGCCGCCGGTGACGTCATCCTGTTCTTCTATGGCACCGACAACTATGCCCAGAGCGCCAGCGTCAACGGCGTGCCCAGCCAGAAGATCAGCACCGATGCCGGATCGAACGGTTCGGGCCGGGTGGCGGCCTTTGCCCATACTCTGACCGCGGCCGGAACGGCGGCCAGCACGATTGCGTTCGACCTGCCCGTACGCGCTAATGCCCATGTCCTGAGCGTGCATGGCATCCGGAACGGCGTCGTCTCGGATGTCGCGGCGGTGCAGAGCAGCGAGGGCGGCACCCTGACGGTTTCGGCAACGCCCGTCTCGGCCAGAAATGCCATGCTGGCCTGTGCCATGGGCGTCAGCTTCATGGACGGGGTCTTCACCTGGACCGGCGCGACGGAGATCGAGACCGCCGTCATGCCCACCGCAACGACCCGCAATGTCAGCATCGCGCTGCAAGGCGACGTCGCGGCCGGAACACCCCATACCGTGACCGGCACACCCTCGACAGCAAACCAAACCGGGATCATTCTGGTCGCGATTTCCGAGGCATGAACATGAAAATCCGTCTGACATCCAAGGCCCTTTCGGGGAAATCCGTGACCCTGATCCTCGAACAGGACGGCCGCTCCGCCGGCCCCCTGACCGTGGCTGACTGGGGCGGCACGACCCAGGCAGAGGAAACGCCCGCTCCACCCTCGCCTGCTCCGCCGCCGCCCGCGCCCGGCCCGGGGCTCGATGGCGGGATCGTGTCGATCACGGTCGATCGCACGAGCCTGCGCTGCGCGCCCGACAGTGTGCGCCTTGGTGTCGATCTGTCAAATTCAACCTTTGACACGCCTGGACCGGCGCCGGGCGCGAATTACGACCCGCGCCTGCATGAACTGGTCTATATCTGGGATACCGGCGACACGGGGGAATGGTCGGCGCCGCAGAACGTGCTGGCTGAATGGAATGACAAGAGCAAGGGGCGCGGCCCGTGGATCGCGCATTGCTACGATGCGCCCGGAACCTACACGGTCAGGTTGACCGTGATCGAGCCTTCCAGCGGCAAGCAGGCCCAGGCCACGGCGAGTATCACGGTCGAAGACCCGAACGACGTCTATGCCGGGGCCGAGACGGTCTGCATCAACCCGCCCGGCGACGACAACTTTACCGGTGCGCCTGACGGGGCGATGACCGTTCAGATGGACGGCGTCAGCGTGAAGGTGCGCGACCAGTCCTGGTGGAATAGCGTCAAGGGGAACACCAAGCGCCGCTTCCTGCTCAAGGCGGGCGCGACCTACGGTCCCGTGGCATTCGAACTGAACTATTCGGACGACCCGCCGCATTTCTACCTCGGAACCTATGGCTCCGGGACGGTG
>NZ_DSDD01000050.1:0-10629 GCF_011048875.1 Rhodovulum sp. | reverse complement strand
TCGGCCATCGAGCGCGCCGTGGCCCGCAGCGGCGGCCGGATCGCCGGAACCGGCACCTACGAGCTGTCACAGAACGGCGTCGTCCAGGCGATTCCGGGCCTTGCCGCGCGCACCCGCAGTTCGGGGGCGGATGCGGTGTTCTTCACCGCCCCGACCGCGGGCGCGCTGCCGCTGCTGGCGCAGTTGCTGCCCGAGAACCGGGTCGATCCGGCCAGCGTCAAGTTCATCGGCCTGACCCGCTGGGACATCCCGCCCTCGACGCTGGCGCTGTCGGGGTTGCAGGGGGGCTGGTTCGCCCTGCCCGATCCCGATCTGGCCCGGCGCTTCGAGGGCCGCTACATGGCCGCCTATGGCGAACCCGCCCATCCGACCGCCAGTCTGGCCTATGACGGCATCGCCGCGATCGGTGCGCTGCTGCGCCAGGGCAGTTCCGATGCGCTGACGGTTCGGGCGCTGACCCAGCCCTCTGGATTTGCCGGGGTGAACGGTGTATTCCGTCTGCGACCCGATGGCACCAACGAGCGTGGGCTGGCGGTCGCCGAAATCCGGAACAACCAGGTGATCGTGATTGACCCCGCCCCCAGAAGCTTTGCCGGTCCCGGTTCGTAGTCGCGCCACATCGGACCCGATTTCCACCCCGCCCGACGACACGACACCGGATGGCCTGATCTGTCCGGCGCGGGAGATTTTCGACCGCGCGGGCTTTGCGGCGGAACTGGCCAGACTGGCCGCCGGGGGGGCCGAACCGCGGGCCTTGCGCGACCAGATGGTGCGCCACCTGCGCGAGGCCCGGACCCGGGGCCGCGCCGCCATCTCCGCAGCCTTTGCCGAACGCCCCTTCGATGCGGGACCCACGGTGCGGGCCTATACCTGGCTGACCGATTGCCTGGTGCACGGCACGCTGGAAATCGCCCGCACCCACCTGCACCCCCGCCCTAACCCGACCGAAGGCGAGCGGCTGGCCGTCTTCGCCGTTGGCGGCTATGGCCGGGGCGAGATGGCGGCCCATTCCGACGTGGATCTGCTGTTCCTGACGCCGTGGAAGATCACCCCCTGGGCCGAGAGCGTCATCGAATCGATGCTCTACATGCTGTGGGATCTGCACTTCAAGGTCGGCCATTCCTCACGCACGGTGAAGGATTGCCTGCGGCTGGGCCGCGAGGATTACACGATCCGCACCGCCCTGCTGGAAAACCGCTTCCTGGCCGGCCACGAGCCGCTGGACCGCGAGTTGAACACCGCGCTGCGCGATGATCTCTTCGACGGCACCGAGGGCGATTTCATCGAGGCGAAGCTTGCCGAGCGGTCCGAACGCCACCGCAAGCAGGGCGGCCAGCGCTATGTGCTGGAACCCAATGTCAAGGAGGGCAAGGGCGGTCTTCGCGACCTGCAATCGCTCTACTGGATCGCGAAATACATCTACCGCGTGGACCGTGCCTCGCACCTGGTCAGGCTGGGCGTGTTCACCGAGGAGGAGTTCAAGGGCTTCCTGAAGGCCGAGCGTTTCCTGTGGGCAGTGCGCTGCCACCTGCACCTGATCACCGACAGGGCGATGGATCAATTGACCTTCGATCTGCAGGTCGAGGTGGCAGCGCGGATGGGCTATACCGACCATGGCGGGCGCCGTGCGGTCGAGCATTTCATGCAGCACTACTTTCGCCACGCGACCACGGTGGGCGATCTGACGCGCATCTTCCTGACCAAGCTGGAAGCGGCCCATGTGAAAAGCGAGCCGCGGCTGCTGGGCCTGTTCCGGCGCCGACGCAAGATGCCCGAGGGCTACGAGATCGCTCAGAACCGCATGAACGTGGCCGATCCGGCGGCATTCCTGGCCGACAAGGTGAACCTGCTGCGCATCTTCGAAGAGGCGCTGAAGGCGGGCACGCTGCTGCATCCGGACGCGATGCGGCTGGTCGCGGCGAACCTGCGGTTGATCGACGACAGCGTGCGCGCCGATCCCGAGGCGCAGCGCATCTTTCTCGACCTGATGCTGAAGCACGGCAATCCCGAGCGCGCGCTGCGCCGGATGAACGAACTGGGCGCGCTATCAGCCTTCATCCCGGAATTCGAGCCCATCGTGGCGATGATGCAGTTCAACGTCTATCACCATTACACGGTGGACGAGCACACGATCCAATGTGTCTCGACGCTGGCCCGGATCGAGCGAGGCGAACTGGTCGAGGAACTGCCCATCGCCAGCCGCATCCTCAAGGAGGGGGTCAACCGGCGGGTGCTTTACGTCGCGCTCCTGCTGCACGATATCGGCAAGGGCCGTCCCGAGGACCATTCGGTGCTGGGCGCGCAGATCGCGCGCAAGGTGGCGCCGCGGCTGGGGCTGAAACCCGACGAGTGCGAAACCGTCGAATGGCTGGTGCGCTATCACCTGCTGATGTCCGACATGGCGCAGAAACGCGACCTGTCCGACCCGCGCACGGTGCGCGACTTCGCCAAGGCGGTGCAGAACAAGAAGCGGCTGGACCTGCTGACGGTCCTGACGGTCTGCGACATCATCGGGGTCGGCCCCGGCACCTGGAACAACTGGAAGGCGCAACTGATCCGCCAGCTTTACCGCGAAACCGCGACCGCGCTGGAAAAAGGGCTGGAGGCCGTCAACCGCCGCACCCGCGAGGATCAGGCCAAGCGCGCGCTGCGCGAGGCGCTGGCCGACTGGGACAAGAAAGAACTGCGCACCGAGACCGCCCGCCACTACCCGCCCTACTGGACCGGCCTGCCGGGCGGGACGCATGCGGTCTTTGCCCGGCTGCTGCGCGATCTGGGGGATGACGAGACCCGCATCGACCTTGCCGAGGATGCCGATCACGATGCCACCCGCGTCTGTTTCGCACTGGCCGACCATCCGGGCATCTTCTCGCGGCTGGCGGGTGCGCTGGCGCTGGTTGGCGCGAACGTGGTGGACGCGCGCACCTATACCACCAAGGACGGCTATGCGACCGCCGTCTTCTGGGTGCAGGATTCCGACGGCACCCCCTACGAGGGCGCGCGCCTGCCCCGCCTGCGCCAGATGATCGACAAGACGCTGGCGGGCGAGATCCGCCCGCGCGAAAAGCTTGCCGACCGCGACAAGCTGAAGAAGCGCGAAAAGGGCTTCCGCTTCCCCACCTCGATCACCTTCGACAACGAGGGATCGGAAATCTACACCATCATCGAGGTCGACACCCGCGACCGCCCGGGCCTGCTTTATGACCTGACGCGCGTACTGGCCGACAGCAATGTCTACATCGCCTCGGCCGTGATCGCGACCTATGGCGCGCAGGTGGTCGACAGCTTCTATGTCAAGGACAGCTTCGGGCTGAAGCTGCATTCCCGCTCTCGCCAGGAGTCGCTGGAGAAGAAACTGCGCGCCGCCATCGAGCGGGGCGCGGAACGGGCGGGGGCGTGATGCAGCCGATCCGCCTGGTCGCGGGCTTCGTGACGGTCGGCGTCTGGACCTTTGTCAGCCGCATCATTGGATTCGTGCGCGACATCCTGATCGCGGCCTATCTGGGCGCGGGGCCGGTGGCCGAGGCGTTCCTGATCGCCTTTTCGCTGCCCAACATGTTCCGCCGATTCTTTGCCGAGGGCGCGTTCAACATGGCCTTCGTGCCGATGTTCGCGAAAAAGCTCGAAGGCGGCGACGACGCGCTGGGATTCGCCCGCGATGCCTTTACCGGGCTGGCGACGATCCTGATCGTCTTTACCCTGCTCGCGCAAGTGGCGATGCCATTCCTGGTGCTGGCGATGGCCGGGGGCTTTGTCGCGGACGAACGGTTCGACCTTGCGGTGGATTACGGCCGGATCGCCTTTCCCTACATCCTGTTCATCTCGCTGGCCGCGCTGTTGTCCGGCGTGCTGAATGCGACGGGGCGCTTCGTCGCCGCCGCCGCCGCACCGGTGCTGCTGAACCTTCTGTTCGTCGTGGCGATGGTGGTGGCGGCCCGGATGGGCTGGCCTGTCGGCGACACGCTGGCCTGGACCGTGCCGGTCGCGGGGATCGCGCAGCTCGCACTCGTCTGGGTCGCGGCCTCGCGCGCGGGGTTCAGGCTGACCATCCGACTGCCCAGGATGACGCCCGAACTGAGGCGGCTGGCGATCATTGCCGCCCCCGCCGCGCTGGCAGGCGGCGTGGTGCAGGTGAACCTGCTGATCGGCCGTCAGGTCGCCAGCTTCTTCGAGGGGGCGGTGGCCTGGCTGTCCTATGCCGACCGGCTGTACCAGTTGCCGCTGGGCGTCGTCGGCATCGCCATCGGCGTTGTGCTGCTGCCGGACCTGTCGAGGCGGCTGCGGGCCGAGGACACCAATGGCGGGCGCGACGCGTTCAACCGGGCGGGCGAGATGGCGCTGGCGCTGACCGTCCCGGCGGCGGTGGCGCTGGCCGTCATTCCCGGTGCGATTGTCGGCGTGCTGTTCCAGCGCGGCGCCTTCGATGCGTCCGACACCGCGGCCACCGCGCTGGCGGTGGCGGTCTATGGCGCGGGGCTGCCTGCCTTCGTGATGCAGAAGGTGCTGCAACCGCTGTTCTTCGCGCGCGAGGATACGCGGCGACCGTTCTACTATGCGCTCTGGGCGCTGGCCGTGAACGCCGCCCTGGCGATCGGGTTCGCGCCCTTCATCGGCTATATCGCGGCGGCTTGGGGCACCACGCTGGCGGGCTGGGCAATGGTCGCGCTGCTGTGGCGCGGCTCGCGCCGCTATGGCGCGGCGGCGACGCTGGACGACCGGTTCCGCGCGCGGTTCTGGCGTATCCTCGCGGCCTCGGCGCTGCTGGGCGCGGTCCTCCTGCTGACGGCCTGGGCGCTGGCCCCCTGGCTGGAGGCCGGCCGGATCCGCTACGCCGCGCTCGCCGGACTGGTGGGGATCGGGATGCTCGCCTATTTCGGCGCGGGCCACCTTCTGGGCGCGTTCCGCCTGTCCGAGTTCCGCCGTGCGCTGCGCCGTCAGCGGTGACGGATCCGCGCCCGCACCCGGCCCCAGCCGCCCGGGCTGACGACAAAGGACATCAGAAAGCCGGTGGCGAAGCCCGCAAGGTCCGCCAGCCAATCGTTGTTGCCCCCGAACAGCAGGCCGAAGACCAACTGGATCGCCAGCAGGATGCCGATCAGTGAGAAGGCGCGATACTGGTTTGTCCCCGTCCCGGCCAACCGCACCCACAGAAGGAAGGTGAAGGCCCCGATCAGCCCGTAGACCGCCGGGAACCCGCCCACCAGCGGCGCGGGATCGTTCAGCAACAGGCCATAGGCCACCGCCCCCATGATCGCCGAGCCGAAGAACACCGCCAGAACCGCCCAGGGCCGGAAGACCTCGGCCACCATCTTGCCCAGCGCCAGAATGAAGACGACGACGAAGACCGCATGCGTCACGCCGCCATGCACGAAAGGATAGGTCACGAAACGCATCAGATGCTGCGGCGGATAGCGCCCCTCGGCCAGCATCCAGTCGAAGACCTGCCCCGAGAAGGCATAGTCCTGAAACGCCGCCAGCCGCCAGCCCACCGCGCCCGGCCCGCCCAGGATGCCGCGCGCCCCAAGGCTCAGGACCACCTCCGTCGCGATGACCGGCAGAACCAGAAGCCAGATCACCGCGGGCAGCGGATTCAGCGGATGGGCGTTCGGATCGGGGGACATGCGGCACGGGCCTCGGTTGACGGTGTTGCCCCGCATGGGTAATCGAGCGAGGCAACAAATTCCAGACGGAGATGACCCCATGAGCGAGGTGGTCCACACACCGCGCGTCTTTTCCGGCATCCAGCCCTCGGGCGGGCTGACGCTGGGCAACTATCTCGGCGCGCTCAAGCGCTTTGTCGAGACCCAGGAAAGCGGCGGCATCGAGACAGTCTATTGCATCGTCGACATGCACGCGATCACCGTCTGGCAGGATCCCGAAAAGCTGACCCATGCAACGCGCGAGCTTGCCGCGGGCTTCATCGCCAGCGGAATCGACCCCGCGCGCTCGATCCTGTTCAACCAGTCGCAGGTGCCCGCCCATGCGCAACTGGCCTGGATCTTCAACTGCGTCGCGCGGCTGGGCTGGATGCAGCGCATGACCCAGTTCAAGGACAAGGCCGGCAAGAACTCCGAGAACGTGTCGCTGGGCCTGTTCGCCTATCCCGCGCTGATGGCGGCCGATATCCTTGTCTATCACGCGACCCATGTTCCGGTGGGCGAGGACCAGAAACAGCATGTGGAACTGACCCGCGACATCGCGGCCAAGTTCAACAACGATTTCGGAGTGGAGTTCTTCCCGCTGCCCGAACCCGTGATCGAGGGCGCGGCGACGCGGGTGATGTCCTTGCGCGACGGTACCAAGAAGATGTCGAAATCCGACCCTTCGGACATGAGCCGCATCAACCTGACCGACGATGCCGATACGATCTCGAAAAAGATCCGCAAGGCCAAGACCGACCCGGAGCCCCTGCCCGAGACGCTGGAGGGGCTGGAGGGTCGGCCCGAGGCGCGCAACCTCGTGAACATCTACGCCGCCCTTGCGGAACTGACGCCCGAACAGGTGATCGCGGAACATGGCGGCCAGCAATTCGGGACGTTCAAGCCCGCGCTCGCCGATCTGGCGGTGGCGCGGCTGGCGCCGATCAATGCCGAGATGGGGCGGCTGATGCAGGACCCGGCCGAGATCGACCGCATCCTTGCCGCGGGGGCCGAGCGCGCGAACGAGATCGCCGCGCCGATCCTCAAGCGCAGCTACGAGATCGTGGGTATGGTGGGCACCGGGGCCGCCTAGATCCATGCGGCGGGCGGCGCGGGCGATCCTGTAGCTGCTGCTCGCGATTTCGCTCGCGCTTTGCCTGTGGTCGGGCTGGTGGCTGGCGACCGGCTGGCCGGGCAGCATCGTCGTCGACGCCGGGGCCGCGCACAGACGCAGCATCGCCGGGCGGGAGGTTCTGTGCAAGTCGCGCCTGCTGCACCTTGCCGCGCGACTCTCGCATGTCGCCCAGCCGAACGGCCAGTTCCTGGGGATCTGCACGCAGATCAGGCGCGCTTGGCACGGTTCAGTCGGGCGGCGCGTTTCGCAACCCGGCAAGCCAGTCGCGCCGGGCCCCTCGGCCGGGGAGCCAGCCGAATCCGGGAGGCGAATTGCCGACCCACGCGCTTCGACCGAGTTCGTCGATCATCCTGCGCTGTTTCTCGCGGTCGATCGCTATGATGTCCGTGAGACTGGGCTGTTCGGGAACGGGCGGCCGTCGCGGCCAGGCGTCCGGGCGAGTGCCGTAGTCATAGCCTGGAAAGACGGCTCCGAAAGTCTCGCGCAGCCAGAGCGGGTCATCCGAGACGGAGTCGAGCCAGACGGACAATTCGGGCCGCAGCCGCGGACGGGTCGGTCCGATCCTGTCCTCGATCTGCCGGATCGCCCGCATCAGCGCAGTCGTATCGCTGGTAAAGACATCGTCATTGTCATGGTGGAAGTCCTGCCGGTATTGCCGCACAAGGGTCATCGCCTCGCCCGAAAGCGAAATGTTCCCGTCACGTCCCTCCCTCGGGTCGCTGCGCGAAAGCCCCGACACGCCAAGATAAGCGTTCACGAAATCCGCCACGATATCGCCCTCGCAGAGGGTCGCTCGATCATAGGTCCGTATCAGGACGTTCCCGGCCCCGAAAACGTCCATGTAAGGCTCCAGGACCTGTCTGCAATTCAGCGGAGCGGGCAGCGGCACCTTCCATGATGCCCTGATCTCCTGCTGAAGCCAGGACAGGTAGTGGTCGGAAGGCCGCCGCACATAGCCCGCGATCCGGATATGGTCGGCTCCGAGCGACAGGATGTCCTCCCTCAAGGCCGCGAGGCGGTCCGGGGGCAGGACGCCGAACAGCCCTTCGTTGGAGAGAACCAGGATTTCGGGCGAGGTCTTTCGCAACTGGCGGCCAAGCCGCGCGAACCAGGCCTTGCGCTGGTCATCGTGCCGCGTCTCGTCCGGAAACCGGCTGGCGCCGGCGCGCCCCAGGCTGCCGATCCCCACGAGAAGAATCCGATGCTTGCTCTTGTGCCGCGGACTGCGCGGATAGGCGATTCCATGGGCGGCAAGGACACGCTCTGACCGGCGCAACGTTTTCTGAAGGATCGTCGTTCCGGTCTTGGGGGCACCAATATGAAGGATGACCTGCATGCCGCGTCGGGCTCCCTGGCTGATGGCGGTGACCCGTTCCCTCCTAGGGCTCCTGCCTCTGCGGTTCAATTCCCCAGTTGCCGCATCGTCGGCAGGCAGCCTCCGATGGTTTCACGAAACCGATTCCAATCCGACATGGTCCCGACTCATGTTCGGCGAATAACTTGCATGTCCGGTCGCGTCTGGCCGGTCCCCGGGGTCGTGATTCCCCAAGTCCGGCACAGTCGATCCGCCCTTGCCGCCCCGGGAATTCCGGCGAGCAGCCTTCGCCCGGCAGGCTCGCCCAACGCCCCCGGCCGCCCCGCCGGGGGCGTTTCCCTTGCGCTATGGACGCTCCTGCGCCCCGGGTCTAGGGTGCGCCCGTATTCGCGAAAGGCGGGTCCACGAAAGGGGTCATACATGGCGACAGGCAACAACATCCGCACCTATTTCGAGGGCAGCTGGCACCGCGCGGATCTGGCCGTGATGCGCGCGGCCGATCATGGCAGTTGGCTGGGGACGACGGTGTTCGACGGTGCGCGCTACTTCGAGGGGATCGCCCCCGACCTTCTGGCCCATTGCGAGCGGGTGAACCGCTCGGCCGAGGCGCTGATGATCACGCCGACGGTAACTGCGCAGCAGATGCATGACCTGATCTGGGAGGGGCTGAAGACCTATCCGGAGGATGCCGCGGTCTATATCCGGCCGATGTACTGGGCGCTTGACGGCGATTTCCTGGGGATCGTGCCGAAGCCGGGCGCGACGGGCTTTGCGATCAGCCTGGAGGAGATCCCGATGGCCGCGCCGGGCAGCGCCACGACGCTGACCACGACGCGGTTCCGCCGCCCCACGCTGGACTGCGCGGTGGTCAATGCCAAGGCGGGCTGCCTTTATCCCAACAACGCCCGGATGCTGGCCGAGGCGCGATCCAAGGGGTTCGGCAATGCGCTGGTGGCGGACGCGCTGGGCAATGTCGCCGAGACCGCCACGGCCAACGTGTTCATCGTGAAGGATGGCGAGGTCCTTACCCCGATCCCGAACGGCACCTTCCTGGCGGGCATCACCCGGGCTCGGCATATCGCCAATCTGCGCGCGGCGGGTATCGCGGTGCATGAGACGGTGCTGGGTTTCGACGATGTGCGCGCGGCCGACGAGGTGTTCCTGTCGGGCAACATGATGAAGGTGACGCCCGTCAGGGCGTTCGATGACGTGCAGTACCAGCCCGGTCCGATGACTCAGAAGGTGCGCGAGCTTTACTGGGACTGGGCGCATTCGGGCGGCTGAGGGGGCTCTCCCGCCCCCGGCCGGCGCAGGGCTGACGCCCCGCTTGTCCGGGGTTGGGAGTGGCGCGGCCTTGCGGCCGCGCGCCTCCGGCGGGGGTATTTGGGCCAAGAAGAAATCCGGAGTGGTTTTCGGGAGGCAAGCCCGGCGCAGATGCGCGGGATTGCCAGCGCGCCGCGGCTCGGCCATTCTGGGCGGCGTTGCAAAGGGAGGGCGCGGATGCGCAAGTTCCTCGTGATCCTCGATGACAGCCGCGAATGCCTGAACGCCATGCGCTTTGCCGCGATGCGCGCGGCGCGGACCGGGGGCGGCGTGCAGATCCTGTCGGTCATTCCGCCGGAGGAATACAATCACTGGATCGGCGTGGGCGAGATCATGCGCGAGGAGGCGCGCGAGCGGATCGAGGCGCATTTCGAGGTCTTCGCCAAATGGATGCGTGACCGGCACGGGGTCGATCCGGAACTGGTGATCCGCGAGGGCGAGCCGGTGCCCGAGATCCTGTCGCAGATCCGCGACGATCCCGAGATCGGCATTCTGGTGCTGGGCGCAGGCACCGACAAGAAGGGGCCGGGCCCCCTGGTGACGCAACTGACGAAAAGCTCCGGCACGTTGCCGGTGCCGATGACCATCGTTCCGGGCGGGCTGTCGAAGGAGGGACTGGAGGCCGTCTGCTGACACTCTCTGGAATCGTTCTAAACTTGACAAGCCTCCTGCCCGGGCGCATATCCCGTTCAAACCCGAGGACCGGACTCATGTTCATCCAGACCGAATCCACGCCGAACCCGGCGACCCTGAAATTCCTGCCCGGACAGGCGGTGCTGGAGACAGGCACCGCCGATTTCCCCTCGCCCGGCGCCGAGGGGGTCGACCGGTCGCCGCTGGCGCGTCGCATCTTTGCGGTGGAAGGTGTGCGCGCGGTGTTCATGGGTCAGGATTTCGTGACCGTGACAAAGGAAGACGGCGTGGAGTGGGACCATATCAAGGCCGCGATCCTTGGCGCGATCATGGAGCATGTCCAGTCGGGCCAGCCCGCGATCATCGGCGCAGCCGCGGAGGCGCATGCCGACCATGACGGGCCGGATGCCGATATCGTGCGCCAGATCAAGCAGTTGCTTGACACCCGTGTGCGTCCGGCAGTGGCCCAGGATGGCGGGGACATTACCTTTCACGGCTTCGAGCGGGGCGTGGTCTATCTGCACATGCAGGGCGCCTGCGCGGGCTGCCCGTCCTCGACGCTGACCCTGAAGATGGGCATCGAG
>NZ_DSDD01000409.1:0-10710 GCF_011048875.1 Rhodovulum sp. | reverse complement strand
CTAGCCCGCCAGCGCCCGGGCCAGCGCGCAGAACCCCTCGATCGGAACCTGTTCGGCCCGCTCGGTGGGCGCGATGCCGACCGCGCGCAGCCGGTCCTCGATATCGGGCGCCAGCCCCTTCAGGCTGGCCCGCAGCATCTTGCGCCGCTGGTTGAAGGCGGCCGCCACCACCCGCTCCAGCACGGCCGGATCGGCAGGGGCGCGCGGCGCGGGCAGGGCCGTCAGATGCACCACCGCTGAGTCCACCTTGGGCGCGGGCGTGAACGCCTCGGGCGGCAGGCGCATGACGATCCGCGCCTGGCAACGCCACTGCGCCAGGATCGCAAGCCGCCCATAGGCCTTGCCCCCCGGCTGCGCGGTGATCCGTTCGGCCACCTCGCGCTGGAACATCAGCGTCAGGCTCTGCCAGAAGGGCGGCCAGTCGGGCGGGGTCAGCCAGCGCACCAGCAATTCGGTGCCCACGTTATAGGGCAGGTTGGCCACCACCTTGACCGGCGGGCGCAGATGCGCCAGCGGATCGATCTCCAGCGCATCGGCATTCAGCACGGTCAGCCGCCCCGGCCAGGCCGCCGCGATCTCGGCCAGCGCGGGCAGGCAGCGCGCGTCCTTCTCGACCGCCAGCACATGCCGCGCCCCCTCGGCCAGCAGCCCGCGGGTCAGCCCGCCGGGCCCCGGTCCGATCTCCAGCACATCCGCGCCGGTCAGGTCCCCGGCCGACCGCGCGATCTTGGCGGTCAGGTTCAGATCCAGCAGGAAATTCTGCCCCAGCGCCTTCTTCGCCGACAGCCCATGCGCCGCGATCACCGCGCGCAGGGGCGGCAGCCCGTCAATGGCGCTCATCGCGTCCCCCTCAGGCCATCAGCCATTCCGCCAGCCGCAGCGCCGCGCCCCAGGCGAAGGGCACCCCCGCCGCGCCGATGCCCGCCGCGATCGCCGCCCCCAGGCCCGACAGCTGCCGCTCCTCGACCAGCCCGGCCAGCACCCAGATCGCGCCCGGCCCCAGCAGCACGGCACCCGTCACCGCGCCGGGCATCACGCCCAGCGTGGCCGCCGACATCAGCACATGCCCCGCCGCGCTCATCAGCAGCGCCCCGGCCAGGATCGCCAACGCCCAGCCATGTGCGCCCGCAAAGCGCGGCTTGCCCAGGATCACGACGCCCGCCACCGCCAGCGTCATCAGGATCGCCGCCACCGCGTATTGCGCCGGTCCCGGCCAGGCGAAATCCGGCCGCTGCGCCATCAGCCAGCCCGGCAGATACAGCACCGCCTCCGCGTTCTGAAGCAGGACCGCCACGAACAGCATCGTGGCCCGCAGCGAAAGTTCCACGCGTTTCACGGCAAGTCCGGCCCATCCAATGCCCTTCAGTGCGGAAATACCGTCCCGCCGCGGCCGATACAATCACCGCGAGCATGCGGCGCGCGCCCGCGCCATCCGGCTGGCCATCTCCAGCGCCGCGATCAGGCTGGAGGGATCGGCCTGGCCCTGACCCGCGATGTCGAAGGCCGTGCCATGATCGGGCGAGGTGCGGATGAAGGGCAGGCCCAGCGTGACATTCACCCCGCCCGCGAAATCCAGCGTCTTGATCGGGATCAGCGCCTGGTCGTGATACATGCAGATGGCAGTATCGTAACGCCGCCGCGCGGCCTCGTGGAACATCGTGTCGGCGGGCAGGGGGCCGGTCAGCACGATCCCCTCGGCTCGCAGCCGGTCCAGCACCGGGGCGATCAGGTCGATCTCGGCGCGCCCCATCGTGCCGCCTTCGCCCGCATGCGGGTTCAGCCCCGCGACCGCAAGCCGCGGCGCTTCGATCCCGAAATCGCGGATCAGCGCGGCATGGGTGATGCGGATCGTGTCCTCCAGCAGCCGCACCTCCAGCGCCGCGGGCACCTCCGACAGCGGGATGTGGATCGTCACCGGCACGACGCGCAGGGCCGCGCAGGCCAGCATCATCACCACCCGCTCCACCCCCGCCAGATGGGCCAGGTATTCGGTATGGCCGGGATGGGCAAAGCCCGCCCCCTCCTTCAGCGCCTGCTTGCTGATCGGCGCGGTGCAGATCGCGGCGGCATGGCCCGCCTGCACCAGCGAAACGCCCCGCGCGATGGCCTCGATCACGCAGGCCGCATTCTCGGGCGCGGGGCGGCCGGGTGTGGCCGGGGCGGGGAAGGGCAGGCGCAGCACCGGCAGCGCGCGGGCCGAGATATGCAGCGCTTCCTCGGGGGCGTGGATCTCGGCATGCGGCGTGCCGTCCGGCAGATGCGCGGGATCTCCGATCCAGAAGAAGGGCAGCCTTGCCCCCAGCGCGCGCCACGCCTTGACGGCGATCTCGGGGCCGATGCCCGCGGGCTCGCCGCAACTCAGCGCGATCGGCAGGTCGGTCATGGCTCGCGGATGATCGCGTCGGCCTTCAGCTCGGCAAGGTAGCTTTCGGCGTACTCCCCCAGCCGCTGGTTGACCAGTTGCCGGCGCACCGCCTGGCGGTCG
Organism: Rhodovulum sp.; assembly: GCF_011048875.1. Taxonomy (NCBI): domain Bacteria; kingdom Pseudomonadati; phylum Pseudomonadota; class Alphaproteobacteria; order Rhodobacterales; family Paracoccaceae; genus Rhodovulum; species Rhodovulum sp. Next base: position 8,225 of record NZ_DSDD01000409.1, on the reverse strand, counting down.
ATCTCGCCCTCGCCCAGGTCGGGCGTGCGCGCACACAGCATCAGCACCACCGCCATCTGCGGCGTCGAGAGGCCATAGGACACCTCGCCCTCGTCCAGCCGCGCCAGTTCCATCGCGATATTCTGCGGCACCTGCGCCACCGGCAGCACCTCGCGCACCAACCGGTCCTCGGGCAGGCCCTTGGCGACCCCGTAAAGATCGTCGCAGGTATCCACCCGGGCGCTCACGCGCATCGCATCGGCCAGCGAACCGCCGGGGATCAGGAAACGGGCATATTCCACCGACACCGCCTCGGGCGTGGCCGCGCCGCCTTCGCGCAGCGCGCGCAACTGGAACAGCGCGATGGCGTTTTCCAGCTCGATCGGTTCCGACACCTGGCCCGGCCGCAGCGTCAGCACCTGACCGGCCAGCGCGGGCGGCAGGTTGCCCAGCGGCAGCCAGCCCATCCGCCCGCCTTCCCCGCGCGAGCGCGACACCGAATATTGCCGCGCGGCGGCGGCGAAATCGGCCTCGTTGCGGATCGAGGCGCGTAACTCGCGCACCAGTCGTTCGGCCTCGGCGCGGAATTCCGGCGTGTCGGCGCGCAGCACGATCTCCGACAGCAGCACCTGCGCGCCGGCCGCCGCCGCCCGCGGCGAGGTGATCGCCAGCGCCCGGTCGATCTCGGCCTCGGTGATCTGGGCGCGCGGCCCGAAACGGGCGCGCACCACCTCGCGCCATGCCAGCCCCGCTTCGACGAAATCGCGGAAGGTCTCGGCCGCGACCCCGCCCTGCGCGATGGCGGCGATGAACTGCTCGGTCGACAGGTTGGCGCGCGAGGCGAATTCCGCCATGCCTTCCTCGATCTGCTCGGGGCTGACGGCGATGCCCAGCCTCTTTGCCTCGGCCATGCGCAGCCGGTCGTCGATCAACCCGTCCAGCGCGACCTTCTCGATCTGCGGCGGGTTGCCCAGGAGCCGCAGGAAGCGTATGCGCTGCTCGACCTCGAAATTGGTGATCGCCCGGTCATTGACGATCATCCGGGGCGCGAAGGACCCGCCCTGCTGCGCGGAGGCGATCCCGGCGCCCATCAGCGCCAGCACGGCCGCAACCGCCAGGCCCATCCGTCGGATCATTCCGTCCCTCCGTCTTCTTCCTGCTCTCAGAACCTTGCACAACGCCGCGCACGGCCCGCCCCGTCTCCGCGCGCGCCAAACCCTGACAGCGACACGGTGACGCCGAAATCCGTGCTCGGCTCCACACTAGTCGACGAGGTGAACCGACGCGAGAGGGAAAGATCGACCGTCACGCATTCGTTGCGGTATTCCAGACCGATACCGGCCCTTGCGGCGCGGTCGGCGACGAAATCGTAGCGCCAGTCGGTCTTGCCGATCCAGTTGTCGCGGAACCGGTAGGCGGCATCCATCACCCATTCCGACCGGTCGTCCGGGCGGTTCTCGGCCGGGTTCGCCTCGGCCCATAGCAGGCTCGACGCCAGTTCCACCCGCTCGCCATCCCAGGCCACCCGCAGGTCGTTGCGCGAAAAGTCGAATCCGTCATCGAACAGCGCGCGGTTCGACAGGCTCAGATTGCCGGGCAGGTCCAGCGTGAACGCCGCCAGCCAGTCCGACCGCATCCCGTCCAGCCCCGAGCCGGGCGCGAACTGGCCCAGGTCGTCCTCGCGCCAGATCCGCCCCACCATCAGCGCCAGCGACCAGCCCGCCGGGTCATACCGTGTCCAGCCCAGCCCCAGATTGGCCCGCAGCCCCGCCTCGCGCAGATCCTCGCCCGCAAAGCGCGTCAGCGAGAACAGGTTGGCCTCGTCGAACTCGACCAGCACGCTATCCTCGTTGGGCACGCCGTCCTTGTCCTCGCGGCTCCAGACCAGTTGCGCAACAGGTTCCAGCACATGGGTCGCGCCGCCCGCCCCCGTCTTGACCAGCGGCCAGCGCAATTCCACCGACGCCGCGGGCGTGGTCCGGGTGCGGCTGCCCTCGAAAACCAGATCGTCCCCGATGCGGTAATGGTCGATGTCCAGCGCGCCCAGAACGCCCAGCATCACACCATTGCCCAACACCCAGTCGCGCCGCCAGTCCAGTCCGGCCGAAAACCGCGCCAGATCGAGGCCGTCCAGCGGATCGCTCGACCGGCGCTCATGGCCATGCGCCGCAAGCGTGAACCCGGCGATGCCGCCGATCACCGGCGGCGCGATCCGTCGGGTATAGCCCAGATCGCCCACAAGGAACGGGATCGTCCGGTTGCTCTCGGACTCGCGCAGCGTATGGAAATAGAACAGGTCGCCCGTGATCAGCTCGTCGCGCCGCGCCCGGGTCAGCGCCAGCGCGCTGTCCAGCCGGTCCTTGTCGGAATAGTCGTAATCCAGCAGATAGGCGGGATCGGACACCCCCTCGATATTGAAGTCCAGCCGGAAATCGCGCGGCAGGTCGAACCCGCCTCCGGCGAACAGGTAATAGCGCGTCTCGCCCGGCCGCAGGTCATCGCGCGAGACCGCGCCCTCGGCTTTGAATGCCCCGTTGCGAAAGGCGCGACGATAGCGCAGTTCCAGCGTCCGCGTCCGGCTGGTCGAGACATAGGGCGTGATCAGCAGGTCCTGGTCATCGCCCAGCGTCAGGAAATAGGGCAGCTTCACCCCGGTGCCCAGCTGGTCGGTCAACCGAAGCCCCGGCGTCAGGAAGCCCGAGGCACGCTCCACCGAGGGGTCGGGCACCCGCAGGCGCGGCAGGTAGAAGACCGGCACACCCAGCACCTCGAACCGCGCATCATCGAATTGCAGCTGGCGCTCCTGCTCGTCATGCACGACTCGTCGGGCGCGGATCTGCCATAGCGGCACCTCGGAGTCCGAACAGACCCGGCAGGTCGAGGCCACGGTCTGGTCCAGCATCGTGTAGCGCCCCGAAACGCGCTGGATATCGGCCGCCGCGATCTGCAACTGGCGGTCCAGCACCATCCGGGCCGACCGCAGGATGCCCTCGGACAGGTCCGCCGACAATGCGGCGCTGTCGGCCACCAGCACCGTGCTCTCGCCCGTGGTCAGCAGGATCGGCCCCTCGATACTCAGCCGGTCGCCCTCACGGTCATAAACGATGCGCTTGGCGCGCAGCCGCGTCTGGCCATGCAGCACCTCGACATTGCCCTCGGCGACAAGCTGGCGCAATTCCCCCACGCTGACCCGGTCCGCGATCAGCGTGGCGGGCAGGTCGGCGGGCGCGCTCGCAGCCGGGCGGCCGGTCTGGGCCGGTGCCGCCCCCGGCAGCAGCGCGCCCGCGGCGACCAGCGCCGCGGCCAGGGCCGCAAGGGGGGCGGGGGTGCGCCGCATCAGCCATCCTCCAGGTGCAGCAGAACCCCCAGCGAGAACAGGATGCCCGCGACCGGCGGGCTCCAGGCGGCAAGGGCTATCGGGATCTGCCCGGTTTCGCCCAAGACTTGCGCGAAATTGCGCAGGAAGAAAAGCCCAAGACCCAGCCCCAGCGCCAGCATCGCCATCAGCCCGGTGCGCCCGAACCGCGTGTGCCGCATCGTGAAGCCCGCCGCCAGCAGCACCATCGCCGCCAGCAATAGCGGCCGCGCCAGTTCCATCTGCAACCAGACCCGGTGCTGCCGCGCCGAAAAGCCCGCCCGCTCCAGGCCGGCGATGAATTCGGGCAGGTCCCAGATCGCGATCGCCGACGGCCGGGCAAAGCCGTCGCGGATGCGCTGGCTGGTCAGGCCCGAGGGCAGCGACAGAATCGGCTGCTCGACCGCGGTCAGTTCCGGATTGGGCGTGTCCGCGTCGAAACTCCAGCGTTTGGCCTCCCGCAGCGCCCAACTCCCGCCCCCCAGCGCGGCCTCTGCCGCCTCGATCCGCCAGGCGGGCTGGCCGTCCCGGCCGAAGGCCAGGAAGGTCACGTCGAAGAACCGCGTGCCCTCGGGATTGGTGCGCGCCGCGCGGATCAGGATCTGGCCCTCGTCGCTGCCCTCGCGCAGCCACAGCCCCTCGGAACTGACCGACAGCAAGCTGGTCTCGCCGGTCTTGTAGCGGTCGGTGACCAGCCGGTACTGCTTGGACGTGGCCGCCACGATCGGGTTCATGATCGCCACCGCGATCCCGCCCAGCACCAGCGCGGCCAGCACCGGCGCGACCAGCGCGCGCAGCGCCGACCGGCCCGAGGCCCGCGTGATCACCAGTTCCGAGGTCCGCGCAAGCCCCAGGAACAGCGCCACCGTCGCCAGCACCACGACCAGCGGCAGGATCGTGTAGAGATCCGCAGGCACCCTCAGCGCCGACAAATGCAGCGCCTCGCGAAAGCCGATGCTGCCGATCTCGAAGCGCCGGATCTGGTCGACCATGTCGAACAGTACCAGGATCGCGCCAAAGATCGCGAACAGGCCCAAGACCAGCAGCGTGAACTTGCGCGCGAAGTAGAGATGCAGCGTCATGCCTGCCCCGCAATCCCGGTCGGAATCCGTCGCCGCCGCGCCGCGAACGCGATCAGCACCGCCCCCATCGCGGCCCCCGCCAGCGGCGGCAGATAGGTCAGCGGCCACAGCGCGGCCTCGCGCCGGGCCAGATCAGCCGCGACATTGCCAAGCATGTTCACCCCGATCAGCAGCACGATCGCCAGCAGCACCTGTCGGCCCAGCCCGAACCGGCTGAACCCGCCCACCAGCAGCGCGCCATAGCCGATCAGCGCCCCCGCCAGCGCCAGCAGCGGCTGCGCGGTGCGCTCATGCCCCTCGACCAGGAACACCGCCCGCGTCTTTCCGGTCGCCGCGATCATCTCGTCGCTCGGCCATAGCAGCGCGCGCGTGGGCAGGGTTTCAAGCCGGGGCGGACGCAGCCGCGCGCTGTCGATCAGCGCCCCGATATCATAGGCGAAATCCTCGAAGCTCGCGACCGACAGCCGCCGGTCGTCGGAGCGGTAGGATTGCGCCATCCCCTCGAACATCACCAGTTTCGGCCCGGTCCCGCCCTCGACCAGCAGGGCGCGCCGGGCGGTATAGGTCACCCGCGTCCCCGCGCTGCGGGCATCCGACAGGTAGATGTCGAAAAGCTCCCCCCGGTCGGAAATATCGCGGATGTAGAAGGTGATGCCGCGGGCGGGGTGCAGGAACTGGCCCGCGCTCAGGAACTGCGCCGCCATGTCGCGCGAGATCTCGTCGCGCCGCTCGTCCAGCTGGGCGCGGCTTGCGGGCACCAGCACATGCGTCAGCACCGCCATCGGCAGCGCCACCGCCAGCCCGAACAGCATCACCGGCCGCGCCAGCCGCCAGGGGCTGCATCCCAGCGCCTGCATCACCACCAGTTCGCTTTCCGAGGTCATGCGGTTGATCACATAGACCGTGCCCGCAAAGGCCGCGACCGGCAGCACCAGCCGGATCACGTTGGGCAGGGTCAGCACCGCGAATTCCAGGAAGACCAGCGCCGACTGGCCGTCGCCGATCAGTTGCTCGAACAGCGACACGCCCCGGTTCACCCAGTAGACCGAAACCAGCACAAGCGCGAAGAAGCCGAAAAGAACGGTCAGCTGCGCAAGCAGGTATCGGTCGAATCTGGGCACATCTTCCCCTGGGCGGCACGGATCGTAAGGGACGTTAGACCAATCGGGCAGGGCCGGAAACTGCTATCTGGTCAAGTGCGGGGCAGGGGGCTAGGTAGGGTCGGGTACAGGAAAACACGGAGTCCGCCATGACCACGCCCGTCGCGATCACCTTCGCCGAAACCGATCTCGAAGCCATCGCCACGGCACCGGGCCGGATCGCGGTCTTCGTGGACGCCGATGGCAAGCTCGACCCCGCCGCCCGCCGGCTCAACCGCCTGATGAAGGGCGCGCTGGAACGGTTCACGGCGAGCGACGCCTTCGGCAAGCTGAAACCGGCCGAGGCCGCGACGCTCGGCTGGCCCGCGGGGCTCGCCGCCGAGGCGGTGGATGTCGTGCGGCTCGACAAGCGCCCCGCGCCGGACTGCGCGCGCCGCGCAGGCGCCGCGCTGGCCCGGCGGCAGGGCGCGGCCGATGTGCTGATGCTGGCCGGGGCGAATCCGCGCGCGGCCGATATCGCCTTCGGCTTCGCGCTGCGCGCCTACGACTTCTCCGACCACAGGACCGGCGACAAGACCCTGCCCGGCAAGGTCAAGGTGATGGTCGCCAAACCGGAGGCCGTCGCCGCCGAGGCCGGGCCCATGGCCGCCCGCGCTGAGGGCGTGTTCTTCACCCGCGATCTGGTGAACGAACCCGCCAACGTGCTGACCACCGACGATTTCGCCGCGCGGCTGGCCGCGATGCAGGAACTGGGACTGGATGTCGAGATCCTCGAAGAGGACGATCTGAAGAAACTTGGCATGCGCGCGCTGCTGGCGGTGGGGCAGGGGTCCGAAAGCCCCTCCAAGGTCGTCGTGATGCGCTGGAACGGCGGCAAGCGGGATGCTGCGCCGCTCGCGCTGGTCGGCAAGGGCGTGGTGTTCGACACCGGCGGCATCTCGATCAAGCCCGCGCAGGGCATGGAAGAAATGACCATGGACATGGGCGGCGCGGGCGTCGTCGCGGGCGTGATGCGCACGCTGGCGCTGCGCAAGGCCAAGGCCAACGTCGTGGGCCTTGTGGGCCTGGTCGAGAACATGCCCGATGGCCGCGCCCAGCGCCCCGGCGACATCGTGCGCAGCATGAAGGGCGACACGATCGAGGTCATCAATACCGATGCCGAGGGCCGCATGGTGCTGGCCGACATGCTCTGGTACGCGCAGGACCGGTTCCAGCCCGCCGCCATGGTCGATCTGGCCACGCTGACCGGGGCCATCATCATCGGGCTCGGCCATGCCAATGCGGGCGTGTTCTCGAATGACGACGCCTTCTGCGCCGATTTCCTCAAGGCCGCCGCGACCGAGGGCGAGGGCGCCTGGCGCATGCCGCTGGGCGAGACCTATGACAAGCTCATCAAGTCGCAGATCGCCGATATCAGGAACAGCGGCGGCCGGACCGCGGGCGCGGTTACCGCGGCGCAGTTCCTGCACCGTTTCGTCAGGCCCGAAACGCCCTGGATCCATCTAGACATTGCCGGTGTCGCCCGCACCCCCGAGGAAACGCCGCTGGCCCCCAAGGGGCCGACGGGCTGGGGCGTGCTGGCGCTCGACCGGCTGGTGGCCGACCGCTTCGAGGGCTAAGGCCGGCCGCGGGGGCGCGAACCGCCCCCGCTGTCCGCCTCAGGCCGCTTTCAGCGCCGCCTCGGCCGCCGCCCTTATCGCCCGGATATTGGCGCCATAAACCTCGGGGTTGTCGACCGACCCGCCCGAGAACACCGCAGAGCCCGCAACCAGGCAATCCGCCCCCGCCGCCGCGACCAGCGGCGCGGTGTCCGGCGTCACGCCGCCGTCGATCTGGATATGGATCGGGCGGTCGCCGATCATGGCGCGGATCTTGCGGGTCTTTTCCACGCCGGAATGGATGAATTTCTGCCCGCCGAAGCCGGGGTTCACCGTCATCACCAGCACCATGTCCACCATGTCCAGCACATCGGCCACCGCCTCTGCGGGCGTGCCGGGGTTCAGCACGACGCCCGCCTTGACGCCCTGCGCGCGGATCGCCTGCAACGTGCGGTGGATATGCGGCCCGGCCTCGATATGGGCGGAAATCATGTCGGCGCCCGCCTCGGCATAGGCCTCGATATAGGGGTCAACGGGCGCGATCATCAGGTGCACGTCCATGAAGGTCTTGACATGCTTGCGGAACGCCTTGACCGCGGGCGGGCCGAAGGTCAGGTTCGGGACGAAATGCCCGTCCATCACGTCGACATGCACCCAGTCGGCGCCCTGTGCCTCGATCGCCTGGATCTCGGCCCCGAAATTCGCGAAATCGGCGGACAGGATCGACGGCGCGATCTTGATGGAACGGTCGAACATCTTGTGTTTCCTCCCGATGGGGTTGAAGCGCGGCGCCCGAAGACGCCGCGCGGGGATTTACTCGGCCGTGGCGATGGCGCCCAGCGCCTCGCGCCAGCCCGGGTAGAGCTTGTCGGCGTCGTTCTGGAAGCTGACGAAGGCGCGCGCCAGTTCGCGGTGCTCGCGGGCATAGGTGACCAGATCGACGCCCGACTTCCACGCATCATGCGCCTGGCGCAGCGATTTCGCCCCTGCCGTGCCGCCGTCGACATGGCCGAAGGCGCCGCCGCCCGAGGTCTGGATGACGTTGGAATGACCCAGATTGTCGAAGAAGCCCGGCAGCCGCAGCGCGTTCATCCCGCCCGAGATGATCGGG
>NZ_DSDD01000238.1:0-11083 GCF_011048875.1 Rhodovulum sp. | reverse complement strand
TGGCGCGGCGGGGCGGCCCGCTGATCCCGCTGATTACCGGCCTGCCCGATACCGCCCATGCCCGCCATGAACGGCATCTGTGCATCGACACCACCGCCTCGGGCGGGAATGCGGCGCTGCTGGCACAGGTCGGTTCCGCTTGACCGGCGGCCGCCGGCGGCTAACCTCCGTGCGATGTTCCCGCTGCGCGATCACAACCCGTCGACCACGACGCCCTATGTCGTCCATGCCCTGATCGCGGCCAATGTGATCGTGTTCCTGTCCTATTGGGGCCTCTTCGCCAACCCCGTGGCGCTGGACCGGTTCTTCATGGACTGGGCGCTGATCCCCGCCGCGATCAGCGAAGGGATGCACCTGCACGGGCTGTTCACCTCGATGTTCCTGCATGGCGGGCTGCTGCATCTGGGCGGCAACATGCTGTTTTTGTGGATCTTCGGCGACAACCTGGAAGAGGAGTTCGGCCATCTGGGCTTTCTGGCCTTCTACCTTGCCGGGGGACTGGCCGCGGGGCTGGCGCAATATGTGACGGCGCCCTATTCCACCGTGCCGATGGTCGGCGCCTCGGGCGCCATCGCGGCGGTGATGGGGGGCTATCTGCTGCTGTTTCCCAGGGCGCGGGTCGATATCCTGCTCTTCCTGATCATCATCATCCGCATCCTGCCGGTGCCCGCCTGGCTGATGCTGGGGCTATGGTTCGGCCTGCAGCTCTTCGCGGGGGTCTCGACGCCCAGCGACGCGGGCGGGGTCGCCTATTGGGCACATACGGGCGGCTTCGTCGCGGGGCTGGCCCTGACCCTGCCGCTCTGGCTGCGGCGCGGCGGGCCGGGCTTCTGGGCGCGCACCCATGGCCACCCGCCGCACCCCGAGGCACGCTATCGCCCGACCACGATTCCGCCCGTCAGGCGGCGGCGATAGGCGTTATTTCAGCACCGTGTCCAGCCGCGCCACCTTGGCCCCGCTCAAGCCATCGCCCACGGTTTCACCCATCTTGTAAAGTCCGGTATTGACCGAGGTGAACACGCCGATGCAAAGGCCGACAAGGGCGGCGGTCAGCACCACCCAGTCGACCGTCACGTCACCGTCCTCGTCCGACAGGAAGGCCGCGCACCGCGCCCCAAATCCGGTCCCGGCCGCCGAAACCGTCACCCTGCCCATCTTGCGCACCCCTTGCTGAATCCTTTCGGCGAGTCTCGCCAGAGACAGGGGCAGAACGATGGCGGGCCGCGGGCCGTTAAGTGTTTCTTATCAGTTTCGCGAAGGGCTCGTAGAGCGCGGCATTGGCGACCATCACATCGCCATGCACCAGCGGGTCATGGCCTTCGCGCACCGGGCCGACCATGCCGCCCGCCTCGCGCACCAGGATCAGCCCTGCCGCCAGGTCCCAGGCGTTCAGCTCGCGTTCCCAATAACCGTCATAGCGCCCCGCCGCGACATAGGCGAGGTCCAGCGCCGCCGAGCCCCAGCGCCGCACGCCCGCGCAATGCGGCATCAGCCGGGCCAGGTCCTGCAAGGTGGCGGGCAGGGTCTTCTTGGCGGCAAAGGGAACGCCCGTGGCAAAGATCGCCTCGATCATGCGCGTGCGCCCCGACACGCGCAGGCGGCGGTCGTTCATCCAGGCGCCCGCGCCCTTTTCGGCGACGAACATCTCGTCCTTGGCCGCGTCAAAGATCACGCCCGCGACGACCTCGCCCTTGTGTTCCAGCGCGATGGAAATCGCCCAATGCGGCAGCCCGTGCAGGAAATTCGTGGTCCCGTCCAGCGGATCGACGATCCAGCGCCGCGTCGGATCCTCGCCCGCTTCCTCGCCGGTCTCCTCGCCCAGCCAGCCGTAATTGGGCCGCGCGCCGCGCAATTCCTCCTTGAGGATCTTCTCGGCCGCCATGTCGGCGCGACTCACGAAATCCCCCGCCCCCTTCATCGAGACCTGAAGGTTCTCGACCTCGCGGAAATCCTTGACGAGGCTGCGCCCCGCCTTGCGCGCGGCCTTGATCATGATGTTGAGATTGGCGCTGCCTTGCATCGGTCTCTCCTTGGGCTTGCGTCGCCTTACACGCGGGGGCAGGCGGTGCCAAGGGGCAGCGGCCGGGTTCAGCCTGCCACGCACAGCACCTGCCCCAGACCCGGTGCGATGCCGCCATGAACCTGCCCCTCGACCAGTTGTGGGGCGATCAGCGTACCGAAATCGTCGGTGACGGTGTATTTCACCAGTTCGGTCCTGCCGGTCTCGGGGGCGATCTCGACCGCAGCGACATGGGCGCCATTGGGATAGGACCGCCCCGGCAGCCGGTATTCGGCGCGGTGACGCAGCAAATCTGTCCGCCCCGCCGCACGCGCCATCACAGCCGCCTCGCACAGAGTCGGCGTCAGGTTCGAGCCCGGCGCGCGGAATGTCTCGCCGTCAAAGGCCAGATCGGCCGGATCGACGCCCAACCGCTCGGCCAGGAAGGGGGTGAAGGCGGCCAGCATCGCCTGAACCGTCGCCAGCGTCACGCCCGCCGCCCGCAGATCCCCGGCCGTCAGGACCAGATGCACTCCCTCCGCCGCGCGCGCCGCCGCCACGTCCAGCGCCGCGACCCGGCCATGCGCGACGGGGCTGCGCAGGAACAGCGCATGCAGCGCATCACAGGGCGCGATATCGTCCACATAGCGCCCCTGTCCGGTCAGGAAGCGGCGATCCTCGATCCACCCGCCCGGCTGGCTCTGGCCGAATTTGCTGTCCATCCCGCGTCCCCCTGCTGTCGGGGCGGTCGATAGCGGCCATGCTGCTCCTGTCCAGCCCCGCCGGGGCTTGGCCTTGCCCCGGCCTTTCGCTAAGTCACGGCCCAGCCCGAACCGATCCGAAGGACCCGCGCCCCATGCCGATGGAAAAGACCTTCAATGCCGCCGAGGCCGAGGCCCGGCTTTACGACGCCTGGGAAAAGGCCGGCTGCTTCCGCGCGGGCGCGAACGCCAGCCGCCCCGACACCTTCTGCATCATGATCCCGCCGCCCAACGTCACCGGCAGCCTGCATATGGGCCACGCCTTCAACAACACGTTGCAGGACATCCTTGTGCGCTGGCACCGGATGCGCGGCTTCGACACGCTCTGGCAGCCGGGGCAGGACCATGCGGGGATCGCGACCCAGATGGTCGTGGAACGGGAACTGGCCAAGGCGGGCAAGCCCGGCCGCCGCGAGATGGGGCGCGAGGAGTTCCTGAAAACCGTCTGGGAATGGAAGCAGCAATCCGGCGGCACCATCATCAACCAGCTCAAACGGCTGGGGGCCTCGTGTGACTGGTCGCGCAACGCCTTCACCATGTCGGGCGCGCCCGGGGCGCCGGCGGGCGAGGAGGGCAATTTCCACGATGCCGTCATCAAGGTCTTTGTCGATCTCTACAACAAGGGCTTCATCTATCGCGGCAAGCGACTGGTGAACTGGGATCCGCATTTCGAGACCGCGATCTCCGATCTCGAGGTCGAACAGGTCGAGGTCGATGGCGCGATGTGGCGCCTGCGCTACAAGCTGGAAAACGGTGAAACCTACCAGCACCCCATCGAGTTCGACGGGGACGGGAACGCGACCGCCTTCGAGACCCGCGATTACCTTGTTGTCGCCACCACACGGCCCGAGACGATGCTGGGCGATACCGGCGTCGCCGTCCACCCCGAGGATCCGCGCTACCGCCACCTGATCGGCAAGACCGTCCGCCTGCCGCTTTGCGGCCGGTCGATCCCCATCGTGGCCGACGAATATGCCGACCCGGAAAAGGGCACCGGCGCGGTCAAGATCACGCCTGCGCATGATTTCAACGACTGGGAGGTCGGCCAGCGGACGGGCCTGCGCGCCATCAACGTGATGACAACCCGCGCCACGATGTGGCTGAAGGACAACCGCGACTTTGCCGAAGGCTGCGACCCCGACCTCGTCGCCAAGGCCATCGAGCGTCTGGACGGCGCCGACCGCTACGCCGCGCGCGAGGCGATCATCAACGAGGCCAGCGACGATGGCTGGCTCGACGGCATCGACCCCGACCGCCACATGGTCCCCCATGGCGACCGCTCCAAGGTCGCCATCGAACCCTACCTGACCGACCAGTGGTTCGTGGACACGGCCAAGATCGTGGAACCGGCGCTGGCCGCCGTCCGCGAGGGCCGGACGAAGATCCTGCCCGAGCAGCACGAAAAGGTCTATTTCCACTGGCTGGAAAACATCGAGCCCTGGTGCATCAGCCGCCAGCTCTGGTGGGGGCACCAGATTCCGGTGTGGCATGGGCCGAAGGTTCGCAGGGGCACGGATGGCCTAATCGGCATATCTTGGTCGGAGACGGAAATGTTCTGTGCCTCCAGCCCGGAGGAAGCACAGAAACTCGCGATGCTGCACTATTCCGAGACCGGACATATCGTCTCGCTCGTGGAAGGTCCGCTCTCATCTGCGTCCATGGTGGATTGGGTCAATCGCCACGGTCAGAACACCCTGCCTCTTTGGCGCGACCCCGACGTTCTCGACACCTGGTTCTCCTCCGGCCTCTGGCCCATCGGCACGCTGGGCTGGCCCGAGGACACGCCGGAACTGCAAAAATACTTCCCCACCGATGTGCTCATCACCGGCTTCGACATCATCTTCTTCTGGGTCGCCCGGATGATGATGATGCAGCTTGCCGTGGTGGACCAGGTCCCCTTCCACACCGTCTATGTCCATGCCCTTGTCCGCGACGAGAAGGGCAAGAAGATGTCGAAATCCTTGGGCAACGTCCTCGACCCGCTGGACCTGATCGATGAATTCGGCGCCGACGCGGTGCGATTCACGCTGACTGCCATGGCCGCGATGGGCCGCGATCTGAAGCTCTCGACCAGCCGCATCGCGGGCTATCGCAATTTCGGCACCAAGCTCTGGAACGCCGCCCGCTTCGCGGAAATGAACGGCGTGTTTTCCGACGAAAGTCCGATGGAAGTCCGATGCAAACCCGATGCAAGTCAGACGGTGAACCGCTGGATCATCGGCGAAACCGCAAAAGTCCGCCAAGCCGTTGACGACGCACTGGAAAACTACCGTTTCAACGACGCGGCCAACGCGCTTTACGGCTTCGTCTGGGGCAAGGTCTGCGACTGGTATGTCGAGTTCTCCAAACCTTTGCTTCTGGACGGAAGTCCCGAAGAACAAAGGGAAACCCGCGCCACGATGGCCTGGGTCCTGGACCAGTGCCTGATCCTGCTGCACCCGATCATGCCCTTCATCACCGAAGACCTCTGGACCACCACCGCCACCCGCAAAAAGATGCTGGTCCACGCCAATTGGCCCACCTATGGCGCCGAACTGATCGACGCCGAGGCCGACCGCGAGATGAACTGGGTCATTGATCTGATCGAGGAAATCCGCTCGGCCCGCGCCCAGATGGGCGTGCCCGCAGGCGCCCAGATCCCGATGCTTTCCACCCAGATCGACCCCGCCGCCCGCACCGCATGGGAGCGCAACGAGGCCCTGATCCGCAAGCTGGCCCGCATCGAAAGCCTGAGCGAGGTCAAGGATCTGCCCAAGGGCTGCGTGACCATCGCTATCGAGGGCGCAAGCCTTGCCCTGCCGCTGGCTGGCATCGTCGACGTCGCCGCCGAAAGGACCCGGCTGGAAAAAAGCGTGGCCAAGCTCGAAAAGGACCTGGCCGGGCTGACGGGGCGGCTGAACAACCCCAAATTCATCGAAAGCGCCCCCGAAGACGTGGTCGAGGAAACCCGCGACCTGGCCGAGGCCAGGCAGAACGAGGCCGCCAAGCTGCGCGCGGCGCTTGCCCGGCTGGCAGAACTGGACTGAGGGCGGCGGAGGCAGGCGGTGGGTTGACACCCACCCTACGCAGCCCCGCCGTCTTGACTTGCCCAACGCCCGGGTTCATCAGGGGCGCGACATAACCCGCAACCGGGCGTTCCGTGGGCGCCAAACCGACGAGGAGGACGCAATGGGCCAGATCACGCTGACCTTCCCCGATGGCAATCACCGCAGCTATCCGGCCGGCACGACCCCGGCCGAGATCGCCGCCTCGATTTCCAACTCGCTGGCGAAAAAGGCGATCTCGGCCCAGGTGAACGGGCAGCATTTCGACCTGCAATGGCCCATCGCCGAGGATGCGGCCATCGCCATCAACACGATGCAGGACGACGCCCCCGCGCTGGAACTGATCCGCCACGACCTGGCGCATATCATGGCGCGCGCGGTGCAGGAAATCTGGCCTGACGCGAGGGTGACCATCGGCCCGGTGATCGAGAACGGCTGGTATTACGACTTCGACCGGGCCGAGCCCTTCACCCCCGAGGATCTGGGCCAGATCGAGGCGAAGATGAAAGAGATCATCAACCGCCGCGATCCGGTGACGACCGAGATCTGGGACCGTGACCGCGCAGTGAAATATTACGAGGCCAACAACGAGCCCTACAAGGTGGAACTCGTCGGCATGATCCCCGAGGGCCAGCCGATCCGGATGTACTGGCACGGCCACTGGCAGGATCTGTGCCGCGGCCCGCACCTGCAGCACACAGGCCAGGTGCCCGCCGACGCCTTCAAGCTGATGAAGGTGGCCGGCGCCTATTGGCGGGGCGACAGCAGTCGGCCGATGCTGCAACGGATCTATGGCGTGGCGTTCCGCAATCGGCAGGATCTGAGGGATTACCTGACCTTCCTCGAAGAGGCCGAGAAACGCGACCATCGGCGGCTGGGGCGCGAGATGAACCTCTTTCACATGCAGGAAGAGGCACCGGGCCAGGTGTTCTGGCACCCCAACGGCTGGCGCATCTACACCGCGCTGCAGGACTACATGCGGCGGCGGCAGAATGCGCATGGCTATGTCGAGGTGAACACGCCGCAGGTGGTGGACCGCCGCCTGTGGGAGGCCTCGGGCCATTGGGAAAAGTACCAGGAACACATGTTCATCGTCGAGGTGGACGAGGAGCACGCGCGCGAGAAATCGGTCAATGCGCTGAAACCGATGAACTGTCCCGGGCATGTGCAGATCTTCAACCAGGGGCTCAAGTCCTACCGCGACCTGCCGCTAAGGATGGCCGAATTCGGGTCGTGCAACCGCTATGAACCCTCGGGCGCGCTGCACGGCATCATGCGGGTGCGCGGCTTCACCCAGGACGACGCGCACATCTTCTGCCGCGAGGCCCAGATCGAGGAGGAAACGCGCGGCTTCATCGCGATGCTGAGTGCGGTCTATGCCGATCTCGGCTTCGAGAAGTTCCGGGTCAAGTTCTCGGATCGCCCCGAGATGCGCGCGGGCAGCGACGAGGTCTGGGACAAGGCCGAGGCCGCGCTGAAATCCGCGACCGAAGCCGCGGGCTATGCCTACGAACTGAACCCGGGCGAAGGCGCGTTCTACGGGCCCAAGCTGGAATTCGTGCTGACCGACGCGATCGGGCGCGACTGGCAATGCGGCACGCTGCAGGTGGATTTCGTGCTGCCCGAACGGCTGGAGGCCAGCTATATCGGCGAGGATGGCGCCAAGCACCGCCCCGTGATGCTGCACCGCGCGATCCTGGGCTCGTTCGAGCGGTTCATCGGCATCCTGATCGAGAACTTCGCCGGGAAACTGCCCTTCTGGCTGGCCCCGCGGCAGGTGGTGGTGGCCTCGATCGTGTCGGGTGCGGACGATTTCGTGCGCGAGGTCGTGGCACGGCTGACCGCGGCGGGCGTGCGGGCCGAGGCCGATATCCGCAACGAAAAGATCAACTACAAGGTGCGCGAACATTCAGTGGGCAAGGTGCCGGTGATCCTGGCCATCGGCGAACGCGAGGTCGCCGAGCGCACGGTGTCGGTGCGGCGGCTGGGCGAAAAGGGCACGCAAAGCATGGCGCTGGACGAGGTGGTGGCAGAGCTCGCAGCAGCCGCCCTGCCCCCCGATCTGGCCTGATCTCAGGCCGGGTCCGGGCGGCGGGCGGCCAGCGCCAGCACGCCGCCCAGACCGGACATCGCGATGGGGAACATGGTGAAGACGTTGAAGCCAAAGCCCCAATACATCCCCGCGCAGGACACCAGCATCATCAGCCCGCCCACGACGTTCTGGGCCCGCGCCATCGCGCCCCCGGCAATCGCCAGTATCGGCGCCAGAAGCGAGATGATGCGCGTGCGCTCGGGGTTGTCGACCTGCCGGGCCAGATCGCCGATTTCGCCGAAGCTTTCGATGAAGACGGTGTAGCCATAGCCGAAAAAGCCCACGATCAGGCCCAGCAGGCCCGCGATCACCCCAAGGGTCAGGGCGGCGTTGCGCATTGATCGACTCCTTGCCTGTCTCGGCCCGATCTAGGCGCCCGGCGCGGCCTTGCCAAGCAGTTCCTCCTGCACCGCGCAGTCCCAGCCCAGGTACAGCCGCCCGTCCACCTCGATCACCGGGCGCTTCATCAGGGCCGGATGGGCGGCCAGGAGGGCGGTCGGATCTTTCGCACGCTCGGCCTCTGGCAGGGCGCGCCAGGTGGTCGAGCGATGGTTGACGAGGGTATTGCCGAAGGCGGTGAGGAAACGGGCGATTTCGGCCGGGCTGAGCGGGATTTCGCGCAGGTCGCGCAGCTCTGCGGGGTGGCCCGCGGCCTTCAGCGCGGCGCGGGCCTTTCGGCAAGAATCGCATGTTTTCAAGCCGTAAACGATCATTCGTGACTCCTTTTCGGTGCAGTATGGGGGAAAAGGGGCCTTGTAAACTTCACTTGATTTTGGGTTGATTTGTCCCTCATGCTTTCGCCCTGTGACGGCAGACGACCTGGGCGACCGCTCCTCTTTCGGGGCAGCCGGAAGACTGGAAGACTTGGCTGTGACCCGCGCCCGGCAATTCCGCAGGGGCGGAAACCGAAGATGGAGAGGATGACGATGCCCACCGGCACCGTGAAATGGTTCAATACTACCAAGGGCTTCGGGTTCATTGCGCCCGATGACGGCGGCAAGGACGTGTTCGTGCATATCTCGGCGGTGGAGCGCGCCGGGCTGACCGGGCTGGCCGACAACCAGAGGGTCGCCTTCGAGATGATCGAGGGCCGCGACGGGCGGAAATCGGCGGGCGAGCTGCGGCTGCTCTGACTCCGCCGGATCGGAATTCCATCGGACTTTCATCGGAATTCCATCGGACCTTTTTCCGGCGGCGGCCCGGGTTGACGGGCCGCACGCCAACCGGTGCAACCGCTCAGGCGACCACCCGCGCCACCGTCACGCCGACCCAGGCCGAGACGCCGGTCAGCACAGCGCCCCAGGTGGTGTCGACCATCACCTGCACCACGGACCAGTTCCTGAGCGTGGCCCAGTTGGTGAATTCATAGGTGCCATAGGCCATCGCGCCGAGGATGGCGCCCTGCACCAGCGCCTGCATCGGATCGCCCGCCGCCAGCGCGGGGCGCGAGACCAGATAGACCAGCCCCGCGACATAGGCGAGGTAGAACACCGCCGCCGCGCCCAGCCGCGGACTGTCGAGCAGCCAGTCGCCGACATAGCGTTCGAACAGCGGCCGCATGAATTTGGTCAGCATCACCGCATCGACGGCGCGAAAGAAAATCGCGGTGACGAGATAGAGAACGATCAGCGTGACGGCCGACATGGACCCCCCCTTTGCTTTCCCGGTGATTCTAGGGCGCGGGGCGTGGGTGGGCAATGCGGGAGCGTGGTGGGTTGGCCGGGCGTGGTGGGTTGGCAGCCGCGCTACGGGTGCCGGGCGGTGGGGGGGGGACGCGAGTAAGGTCGGGCAGCGTTCCAGGATAGCAGAAAAGCAGGGCGGCGTTATTCCGCGCGATGGGTGGTGGGTTTGCACCCACCCTACGCTTGCTACGGTTGCAGGGCGGCCAGTTGCGGGAAGATGAACCACATCCAGTGGCTGAGCTTCTGGCCCGCCCGAAGCTCGGCCAGCGCCGTGGGGAAGGTGGTGGATTGGGCGGTGAGGAAGCAGGTGAGGTCGGGCATGGGGGGATAGCGGAAACGCCGGTGGGCGTCATGCGGCGAGGAGCGTGGTGTTGCGTGGGCACACACCCTACGCTTGGCAATCAATAGCTTCGACAGGAAGTGGCTGATTCTCTTGACAGAATCGCCATTGAGCCCTACTGTTACGGTAATCCGTCGCTGAGGTGGAGGGACAAGCGGCAATGCTTGGGCGGCCCTCCGGGGCCGCTTAGCTTTTAAGATGGCCGCCACACGCGTCCATATCCATGTGGATCGTGTGTAGCGGGATTTCGATAGAATTTCTCGCGCTCAATCATCTCCGCGACGGACATCGCGAATGGATCATATGATGGTCCATCAGCATAAATCTTCTTGCAGTGCGAAAAACAGGTGCTCGCCAAAAGATCCGCAAGTTGCAGACCAGCTATATCTTGAGACTTTGGCTTTATCTTAATTTCTTTTGGTGATAGCACGGAACGAAGGTTTTCAGCAGATATGTGGTCCGCCCCAGACTCCCAAAACTTTGAGTATAAGCCTTTCAAGTGCTGATCCAACTGGCTGTTTGTAGCCTCTGCCATTACGTCACCCGTCCCGCGACCACGCAGGAAATAGAAAAACCTCTCGATTGCGTTCCCCACGAGTATTTCGTAAATACTACCCTGCCAACCAACATGTTGCGCATAAAAGGCGACTTTATCAATCCCTACAGCCACGACGCTATATTGCGCTCGGCGATACATGCTCATGCAATCCCGCTCCCACGCCTCGCGCTTTTCCGCATCCTTCAAACACGCGAATGGACCATGTTCACTTGGATTCTTCATTTTCCGAAGATGCAAAATTGGTAAATTACCATCCGCCTTTCTTCCAAAGTGCTTTTCTCGCAACTTATCAAACCCAGGCTCAAAAAACTCGCGAAGATACTCAATATCAAAAATTACGGCTACAATGCCGCCATATCTTCGTTGAGGGTGATTTGTCGCCTCATCCCGCACGCAGCCTGTATCATCTATGAACATACGGAATCTTGCCATCAGTGAAATCTCTTGCAGGTGTTCTTAGCGGCGTTCACACTCTAATTGGTGTTCTAGTGTTCTGAATCTGACGCTTGCTACCGGTTTCCCCTGATTTCATCGAGGGCATCAAGAGCGCGTCGTTCCCGGGTGAGGATGTCTTCGGCGGTTTTGGTCCAGGTGAATGGCTTTGGT
>NZ_DSDD01000312.1:0-11159 GCF_011048875.1 Rhodovulum sp. | reverse complement strand
GCGGCACGATCAGCATGACATTGGGTGCATCCGCCGGCGTCATCGCGTCGGTCACCCAGGGCGCGCTGAGTTCGCGCAGGATGGCCTGCAACCGCGCGGCGCCCATCGTGACATCCGCAAAACTGAGTTCGTCGCGGCACCAGCGCTCGCCCAGTTCGCGCGCCGCCGCGGGGATATAGCCGTCGAGGATCGTTGCGACATCGGCCCCATGGCGCTGCAACTCGGTCACCGAATCCGTCTGGATCGACTTGCCGGCCTTCAGGACGTCGCTGCAGAACCGCGCCAGCAGCGCCTCGTCCAGCATATGCGCGGACTGCCCGGAGCGCTGGGCAAGGGCCGAAAGCACCTGCGCGGCAAGGGACTTGACATCGCCATGCCGGTCATGGTCCCCGGATGCCTGGTCCTTGCGCGTGTCATGCATCCTGCGGACCCTCCCGATCGTCTTCGGAGCGGATTCGCCGCCACCCGGCCGCGGCCCCCGTCCTGTCCCTGTCCAGCATTGTCAAAGCCAATTGACACTTCCTTGCCGCCCTGTGGAGAGGAATCAAGTCAAAACGGTCTAGCCTTATGATTTTACGTGGCTTTGGCCGCTGAGCCTCGTAGGGCGAAACCTCTCCTCACAGGGAGAGTGTAGACGGAAAGAGTGTAAATTACAATTGACACTTTCCGCTCCCGGGATCTACCTTGACCCCGCCACCGTCTGTCAGGGAGTCGGAGGATGTCGAAGACACGCGGAGCCGCCGGCAAGGTGGTCCAACTCTATACGCCGGAAGAGCGCCAGAGACGAGATGAAACCGTCTGGACGGTCGTTCAGGGCATACTCGCGCCGGTGCAGTTCCTGGTGTTCCTCGCCTCGCTGGCCCTGGTGGTCCGCTATCTCTGGACCGGGGCGGGCTACGAGGCGGCGACGATCTCGATCGTGGTCAAGACCTTGGTGCTTTACACCATCATGGTCACCGGCGCGATCTGGGAAAAGGTCGTTTTCGGCAAGTATCTGTTCGCCAAGGCATTCTTCTGGGAAGACGTCTTCTCGATGCTGGTGATCTTCCTGCACACGCTTTACCTGTGGGCGCTGTTCACCGGCAATTTCGGTCCCGAAGGGCAGATGTATGTCGCGCTGGCGGCCTATGCGGCCTATGTCATCAATGCCGCGCAATTCCTCTGGAAACTGCGCATGGCCCGGCTGCAGGGCCAATCTGATCAGGTGGGGGCGATGGCATGAAGGACTTCGCGCCCCAATTGCCCGCCGCGGGATGCCGCAACACCCCCGTCCTGAAGGAGCGCGGCCAGCGCGAGGTTTTCTGCGGCCTGACTGGCATCATCTGGCTGCACCGCAAGATGCAGGACGCGTTCTTCCTGGTCGTGGGCTCGCGCACCTGCGCGCATCTGCTGCAATCGGCCGCCGGTGTGATGATCTTTGCCGAGCCGCGCTTCGGCACCGCCATCCTGGAAGAGAAGGATCTGGCCGGGCTTGCCTGCGCGAACGAGGAACTGGATCGCGAGGTGGGCCGCCTGCTGGCCCGCCGTCCCGACATCCGTCAACTCTTCCTTGTCGGCTCATGCCCGTCCGAGGTCATCAAGCTTGACCTGTACCGCGCGGCCGAGCGTCTGACCCAGCGGCACGCCCCGCATGTGCGGGTGCTGAACTATTCCGGCTCGGGCATCGAGACGACTTTTACCGAGGGCGAGGATGCCTGCCTTGCCGCCATGGTGCCGACCTTGCCCGACACCGACGAGCGCCAGCTTCTGCTGGTCGGCGCGCTGCCCGATGTGGTCGAGGATCAGGCGCTGGGCCTCCTGCGCGACATGGGCGTGGCGCCGGTTCGCTGCCTGCCCGCCCACCGCGCGGCCGAGACGCCGGGCATCGGCGCCAACACCGTCGTCGCGCTGACCCAGCCCTTCCTGAACGAGACCGCCGCCTTCCTCGAACGCCGCGGCGCGCGCCTTCTGTCGGCGCCCTTCCCCTTCGGCGAAGAGGGCACCACTGCCTGGCTCTGGACCATTGCGCAGGAATTCGGCGTCGATGCCGACACCTTTGCCCGCGTCACCGACGCCCCCCGCGCCCGCGCCCGCAAGTCCGTCGCCGCGGCGGCCGAGACGCTGCGCGGCAAGTCGATCTTCTTCTTCCCCGACAGCCAGCTGGAAATCCCGCTGGCCCGGTTCCTGACCCGCGAATGTGGCATGACGGCCGTCGAGGTGGGCGCGCCCTTCATCAACAAGCAGATCGTGGGCCCCGATCTTGACCTCTTGGCCGAAGGGCCTGTCATCGCCGAGGGGCAGGACGTGGATCTGCAGCTTGAGCGCTGCCGCGCCGCACGGCCCGATCTGACGGTCTGCGGGCTGGGCCTTGCCAACCCGCTGGAGGCCGAGGGCATGGCGACGAAATGGGCCATTGAGCTCGTCTTCACCCCCGTTCATCTTTATGAACAGGCGGGCGATCTTGCCGGCCTGTTCGCCCGCCCGCTGCGCCGCCGCGCGCTGCTGAGCGGTCTGGAGGGCGCGGCATGAAGCTGACGGTCTGGACCTACGAGGGCCCGCCCCATGTGGGTGCCATGCGCGTTGCCACGGGCATGAGGGGCCTGCACTACGTCCTGCATGCGCCCCAGGGCGACACCTATGCCGACCTGCTGTTCACCATGATCGAGCGGCGCAACCATCGCCCGCCGGTCAGCTATACGACCTTCCAGGCGCGTGATCTGGGCGCGGATACCGCGAACCTGTTCAAGACCGCGCTGCAGGATGCCTATGACCGGTTCAAGCCGCAGGCGCTGATCGTGGGGTCGTCCTGCACGGCGGAACTGATCCAGGACGATCCCGGCGGCATGTCGGAAACCATGGATCTGCCCGTTCCGGTGATCCCGCTGGAACTGCCGAGCTACCAGCGCAAGGAAAACTTCGGCACCGACGAGACCTTCTTCCAGATCGTCAAGGCGCTGGCCCGCCCGATGGAGCGCACCGCGCATGTTTCGGCCAACCTGATCGGCCCCACCGGCCTTGGCTTTCGCCACCGCGACGACATCGTCGAGGTGACCGCGCTGCTGGAGGAGATGGGGATCGGGGTGAACGTGGTCGCCCCGATGGGCGCGACGCCCGCCGACATCACCCGGATGGGGGCGGCCCATTTCAACGTGCTGATGTATCCCGAACATGCCGAGGCTGCGGCGCGCTGGGCCGAAAAGACCCTGGGCCAGCCCTATACCAAGGTGGTGCCCATCGGCGTCGGCGCGACCCGCGATTTCATCGCGGAGGTCGCGGGGCTGGCGGGTGTTCCGCCGAAATTCGACGACAGCCGCCTGCGGATGCCATGGTATTCGCAATCGGTCGACTCGACCTACCTGACCGGCAAGCGGGTCTTCCTGTTCGGCGACGCGACGCATGTCAAATGCATGGCCCGCATGGCCCGCGACGAGATGGGCTTCGAGGTCGTGGGGCTGGGCTGCTACAACCGCGAATTCGCCCGCGACATCCGTGCGCTGGCCAAGGACTACGGCGTCGAGGCGCTGATCACCGACGATTATCTCGAGGTCGAGAAGGCGATCGAGGATCTGGCGCCCGAGATGATCCTTGGCACCCAGATGGAGCGTCATATCGGCAAGCGGCTGGGCATCCCCTGCGCGGTGATCTCGGCGCCCGTCCACGTGCAGGATTTCCCCGCCCGCTACTCCCCCGTCATGGGCTGGGAGGGGGCGAACGTGATCTTCGACACCCTGGTTCACCCGCTGGTGATGGGCCTCGAAGAGCACCTGCTGCACATGTTCCGCGAGGATTTCGAGTTCCACGACGAGGCCGGTGCCTCGCACCATGGGGGTGCCGCCAAGCTGCGCTCGCTGGACGAGGTGCCCGTGGCCGAGCCCGAGCCCGCCATGGCTGCGGCCGACGCGGCGCCTGCGGAGGGAAACATCGTCTGGCTGTCCGACGCCGAGCGCGAGTTGAAGAAGATCCCCTTCTTCGTGCGCGGCAAGGCCAAGCGGAACACCGAGAAATTCGCGCTCGAAAAGGGCGTGACCCGGATCAGCGTCGAAACCTTGTACGAGGCAAAGGCACATTATGCGCGATGATCGTCACATCCCCGGTTACCGAGTCGTCATCGTCACGCTGGATTCGCATTCGGCGGGTCCTGCGGCCCGTGTCACCGAGCGGCTGCGTGACGACTTTCCGGGGCTGACCGTTTCTGTCCACGCCGCTGCGACCTGGGCAGAGAACCCCGAGGCGCTGGCCCGCGCCAAGGACGACGTGCTGCATGGCGACATCATCATCGCCAACCTGCTGTTCATCGAGGAACACATCACCGCGATCCTGCCCGAGCTTCAGGCCAGGCGCGACTCCTGCGACGCGATGATCGGCGTGATCGCGGACAAGCAGATCGTTCAGTTGACCCGAATGGGCGATCTGGACATGATGAAACCCGCCTCGGGGCCGATGAAGCTGTTGAAGAAGCTGCGTGGCTCCAAGGAGGGCGGCGCGCCCAAGGGCGGCGGCGAAAAGCAGATGGCCATGCTGCGCCGCCTGCCGAAGATGCTGAAATACGTCCCCGGCAAGGCTCAGGATCTGCGCGCCTGGTTCATGACCATGCAATACTGGCTGGGCGGCTCGGACGACAATGTCGAGCAGATGATCCGCTTCCTGATCTCGCGCTATGCCCATGAAAAGGCTTGGCGCGGGGCCCATTCCGAGGCGCCGGTCGAATACCCCGAGGTGGGTCTCTATCACCCCGACCTGCCGCACGGCATCACCACCGATCCCGCCGACCTGCCGCGCCCCGCGCAGCCGGTGGCCACGGTCGGCATCCTCTTGATGCGGTCCTATATCCTGGCGTCCGATACCGCCCATTACGACGCGGTGATCCGCGCGCTGGAAGAGCGGGGCATCCGCGTGATCGCGGCCTTCGCCGGCGGTCTGGACGCGCGCCCCGCGATCCACGCCTATTTCAAAGGCGAGCATGAGGTGCATGTCGACACGCTGGTTTCGCTGACCGGGTTCAGCCTGATCGGCGGCCCCGCCTATAACGACAGCGATGCCGCGGTCGAGGTGCTGAGCGAACTCGACGTCCCTTACGTCGCCGCGCACCCGCTGGAATTCCAGACGCTGGGCCAGTGGGGGGCATCCTCGGGCGGTCTCGGCCCGGTGGAAACCACCATGCTGATTGCGCTGCCCGAGCTTGACGGGGCCATTTCGCCCACCGTCTTCGGCGGCCGCCACGGCCCCGAGGGTTGCCAGGGCTGCCCCAAGGGCTGCGTCTGCATCGCCGAAACCAAGGAAATGGCCGCCTGTTCGGAACGGGTGGCGATCTTGGCCGCCCGCGTCGAGAAACTGGCACGCCTGCGCCGATCCGAGGTCGCCGAACGCAAGGTCGGCGTGATCCTGTTCGGCTTCCCGCCGAATGCGGGCGCGGTGGGCACCGCCGCCTATCTGTCTGTCTTCGAGAGCCTATTCAACACGCTGCACCGGATGAAATCCGAGGGCTACGAGTTGGGCGAACTGCCCGCCAGCGTGGACGAATTGCGCCTGTCGATCCTTGAAGGCAATGCCAAGCAATACGGGCAGGAGGCGAATGTCGCCGCCCATGTTCCCGCCGACGACATCGTGCGCGGCACGCCCTGGCTTTCCGAAATCGAGGCGGTCTGGGGCCCCGCGCCGGGCAAGATCCGCTCGGACGGGCGCGGCGTCTTCGTGCTGGGCCGCCAGTTCGGCAATGTCTTCGTGGGCGTGCAGCCGACCTTCGGCTACGAGGGCGACCCGATGCGCCTGCTGTTCGAAAAGGGCTTCGCTCCGACGCATGCCTTCAGCGCCTTCTACCTCTGGCTCAAGAACGCCTTCCGCGCGGATGTCCTGCTGCATTTCGGGATGCATGGCGCGCTGGAATTCATGCCGGGCAAGCAGGCGGGCATGGGCGCGCGCGACTGGCCGGACCGTCTGATCGGCGACATGCCGAACGTCTATCTCTACGCCTCGAACAACCCTTCCGAGGCGACGCTGGCCAAGCGGCGGTCGAACGCGGTGACGATCACCCACCTGACGCCCCCGCTGGCGGCATCGGGCCTCTACAAGGGGTTGCAAGAGCTCAAGGACAGCCTGACGCGCTGGCGCCAGATGGAGCCGGGCTCGCCCGAGCAGGCCGATCTGGAAGAGCTGATCCGCATGCAGGCCGAGGCGGTCGACATGGGCGGCACGCCGCCCGAAAAGCTGTGGCTGAAACTGCTGGAAACCGAGGATGCGCTGATCCCCGACGGGCTGCATGTGCTGGGCCGAACCGTCACCGATGCCGAGCGCGCCGAGCACCTGCGCGTGATGTGCGAGGTCGATGACGACACCCGGGCGCGCGTCGATCACTGGCTGCAACAGGATGTGGAAATCCCCGCGCTGCTGCGCGCGCTGGGCGGGCGCTACATCCAGCCGGTGCCCGGCGGCGACCTGATCCGGTCGGCCGAGGTGCTGCCGACGGGGCGCAACATCCACGCCTTCGACCCGTTCCGCATGCCGACGATGTTCGCCATGCAGGAAGGCGCGAAACAGGCGCAGAAGCTGCTTGAGGCGCATCCCACCCCGCCGCGCTCCGTCGCGATGGTGCTGTGGGGGTCCGACAACATCAAGTCCGACGGCGGCCCGATCGCGCAGGCCATGGCCCTGATGGGGGCGAAGCCGCGCTTCGACAGCTATGGTCGGCTGTGCGGGGCCGATCTGGTGCCGCTTGCCGAACTGGGACGCCCGCGGGTCGACGTGGTGATGACGCTTTCGGGCATCTTCCGCGACCTGCTTCCGCTTCAGACAAGGATGCTGGCCGAGGCCGCCTGGAAGGCCGCGATGGCCGAGGACGAGCCGCTGGAGATGAACTTCATCCGCGCCCATTCGCTGGCACATGCCCAGAAGATGGGCGTCGACATGGACACCGCCAGCCTGCGGGTCTTCTCGAATGCCGAGGGGGCCTATGGGGCGAATGTCAACGGGCTGATCGACTCGGGCGCCTGGGGCGAAGAGGACGAGCTGGCCGACGCCTACGAGGCGCGCAAGAGCTTTGCCTATGGCCGCGACGGCAAGTCCACGGCCAATGCCGCGCTGTTGCAGCAGACGCTCAAGGACGTGGACATCGCCTATCAGAACCTCGAAAGCGTGGAACTGGGCGTGACCACGGTCGACCACTATTTCGACACGCTGGGCGGGATCTCTCGCGCGGTGAAACGGGCCAAGGGCGAAGAGGCCGCCGTCTATATCGGCGACACGACCCGCGGCGAAGGCAAGGTGCGCACGCTCAAGGAGCAGGTCGCTCTTGAAACCCGGTCCCGCAGCCTGAACCCCAAGTGGTTCGAGGGCATGCTGAAACACGGGCACGAAGGCGTGCGTCAGATCGAGGCGCAGGTCACCAACACTCTGGGATGGTCGGCAACGACTGGCCAAGTGGAGCCCTGGGTGTATCAAAGGCTGTCGGAAACCTTCGTTCTGGACGAAGAGATGCGCAAACGGCTGTCCAGCCTGAACCCGGCGGCTTCGGCCAAGCTTGCAAACCGGCTGCTGGAAGCGCATGACCGCAACTACTGGCAACCCGACGCCGAAACCCTGGCCGCGCTTCAGGCGGCCGCCGACGAGCTGGAAGACCGGCTCGAAGGCATAGTGGCGGCCGAATAGAGCCGCGAACGGAGGGAACCAATGAGCCCCAGAGACGGAATTCCGCTGCTGAGAGGCGAGGACGGCGAAGGCTCTGTCCAGGTCCATCAGGACGAGACGATGAAGATCGAGGGGGCCAAGGTCTTCTCGATCTACGGCAAGGGTGGCATCGGCAAGTCGACGACCTCGTCGAACCTGTCCGCGGCCTTTTCCATGCTGGGCAAGCGCGTGCTTCAGATCGGCTGCGACCCCAAGCATGATTCGACCTTCACCCTGACGGGCCACCTGCAACCCACGGTGATCGACGTGCTGAAGGAGGTCGATTTCCACCCCGAGGAACTGCGCCCTGAGGATTTCGTGACCGTGGGCTTCAACGGCGTGATGTGCGTCGAGGCCGGCGGCCCGCCCGCGGGCACGGGCTGCGGCGGCTATGTCGTGGGCCAGACGGTGAAACTCCTCAAACAGCACCACATGCTCGAAGATGCCGACGTGGTGATCTTCGACGTGCTGGGCGACGTGGTCTGCGGGGGCTTCGCGGCACCGTTGCAGCATGCCGACCGCGCGGTGATCGTGACGGCGAACGATTTCGACTCGATCTACGCGATGAACCGCATCATCGCCGCCGTTCAGGCCAAGTCCAAGAATTACAACGTGCGGCTCGCGGGCTGCATCGCGAACCGGTCCGAGGATACCGACCAGGTCGACAAGTATTGTAACCGCGTCGGCTTCAAGCGGATCGCGCATATGCCGCTGGTCGACGCGATCCGGCGCTCGCGCCTGATGAAGAAGACGCTGTTCGAGATGCCCGATGACGAGGACGCAGTGATGTGCCGCGCCGAGTATATCCGGGTGGCCGAGACGCTGTGGAACGGCACCGAACCGCTTGCGCCCGCGCCGCTGCCGGACCGCGAGATCTTCGAATTGCTCGGGTTCGATTGAGGAACGGCCGCAAATGGACAGCTACGCCAAGACCCGAGAGCGGCTGGAACACTACTTCGATCGCACGGCGTCGAAGACCTGGGAAAGGCTGACCTCGGACGCGCCCGTTTCACGCATCCGCCAGACGGTGCGCGAGGGACGCGACCAGATGCGCGCGGCGATGCTCGCGCGCCTGCCCGATGACCTGAGCGGCAGGCGCGTGCTCGATGCCGGTTGCGGCGCCGGTCCGATGACGCTGGAACTGGTCAAGAAGGGGGCCGAGGTCGTCGCCTGCGACATCTCGCAAAGCCTTCTTGATGTTGCGAAAAGCCGCATCCCGGAGAAATACCACCGGCAGATCACCTTTGTCGCCGGCGACATGCTGTCCGACCGGCTGGGCAGTTTCGACTACGTCATGGCGATGGACAGCCTGATCCACTACAAGGCGGCCGATATCGCGGCGGCACTGGGCCGCCTTGCGCCCCGGACCCGCGGCAAGATCGTCTTCACCGTCGCGCCCAAGACCCCGCTTCTGTCGGTCATGCATGTGACCGGCAAGCTGTTCCCGCGCTCCGACCGCTCGCCGCGGATCATTCCCCATGCCGAGGCCCGGATCGCGAGCGCGCTGCGCAAGGCGGGCGTCAAGGGCCATCTGCGGCCGGTGCATCGGGTCGCGCGGGGCTTCTATATCAGCCAGGCGATGGAGCTGGACCCTTGATCATCGGCGCCCGCAGAATGGCTCAACTGAGCCTGCGTTACCTGCCCTTCGCGGACGCGGTGTCCGACGATTTCCCGCTGCGCCAGATCCTGCGGCTGTCGCTGTTCCAGGTCTCGGTCGGCATGGCCACGGTCATGCTGCTGGGCACCCTGAACCGGGTGATGATCGTCGAGCTGTCGATCCCGGCCACGATGGTCGCGATCATGATCGCGCTGCCGGTGATGACGGCGCCGTTCCGGGCGCTGCTGGGCTTCAAGTCCGACAATTACCGCTCGGCCATCGGCTGGAAGCGCATTCCCTACATGTGGTTCGGCACGCTCTGGCAGATGGGCGGGTTGGCGATCATGCCCTTCGCGCTGATCGTGCTGTCGGGGGACCAGACGCTGGGACCGGCCTGGGCGGGCGAGGTTCTGGCGGGCATCGCCTTCCTGATGACCGGGCTTGGCATCCACATGACCCAGACCGTGGGCCTTGCGCTGGCGTCCGACCGGGCCACCGACGAGACCCGCCCGCGGGTGGTGGCGCTGCTCTACGTCATGTTCCTCGTGGGCATGGGCGTGTCGGCCGTGGTGATCGGCTGGTTTCTTCGGGATTTCAGTGAGTTGACCCTGATCCGGGTCGTGCAGGGTGCCGCCGTTGCAACCGTCGTGCTGAACCTCGTTGCGCTCTGGAAACAGGAGCCAATGAACCCCATGAGCAAGGAAGAGCGGTCCACCCGCCCGCCCAGCTTCGGCGATGCCTGGGCGGACTTCCTGCGCGGTGGACGGGCCGGTCGGTTGCTGGCGGTGGTGGCCCTGGGCACGCTGGCCTTCAACATGCAGGACGTGCTGCTTGAACCCTATGGCGGTCAGGTTCTCGGCCTGTCGGTCGGCACGACCACGCTTCTGACCGGCGCCTGGGCGGCGGGGGCGCTTCTGGGCTTCGGGCTGGCCGCGCGCTGGCTGAGCCAGGGCATGAACCTCTACCGCATGGGCGCGACCGGGATCCTGTCGGGGATCGGCGCCTTCACGCTGGTGATCCTGTCGGGGCCGCTCGGCTCGGTGACCCTGTTCTTCCTGGGCGCGGGCGCGATCGGTTTCGGCGGCGGTCTTTTCGCGGTGGCGACGCTGACGGCCGCGATGTCCCTGCCGACCGATGCCAAGGCGGGGCGTGGGCTTGCGCTGGGCGCCTGGGGCGCGGCGCAGGCTACGGCCGCGGGGCTTGCCGTGGCGGCGGGCGGCACGCTGCGCGATGTCGTGAATCACTTTGCGCTTTCGGGCGCGCTCGGCGCGGGGCTCGAAACCCCGGCCACCGGATACGCGGCGGTCTACCACATTGAGATCGTCCTGCTGTTCGTGACACTCATGGTTCTGGGGCCGCTGGTGCGGCCACAGGACGGCAACCATCCCAACAGGGATTCCTCGGCCAAGATCGGGCTGGCCGACTTCCCAACCTGACCCGGAGGACCGAACCCATGGTCAACGCATTTTTCGGAAACTTCGATCTTGCCAGTCTGTCCATCTGGTCATTCTGGCTGTTCTTTGCGGGGCTGGTGTTCTACCTCCAGCGCGCGAACATGCATGAGGGCTATCCGCTCGAAGACGAGATGGGCAATCCCGCCCCGAACCAGGGCCCGTTCTGGGTCCCCGAGACGAAGACCTTCAAGCTGCCGCATGGCCAGGGCGACCTGACGGTTCCCAACCTGCTGACCGATCCGCGCAACAAGGATCTGCCGCTGAAGAAGATGACCAAGAACAACGGCTATCCGCTTGAGCCCACCGGCGATCCGATGGTGGACGGCGTCGGCCCGGCCTCGTGGTGTGCCCGCAAGGACGAGCCGGAACTGGACGGCCGCGGCCATCCCAAGATCCAGCCGATGGCGGCGCTTGGTGGCTTCAAGGTGTCGGCCGGGCGCGACCCGCGCGGCATGACCGTGATCGCCGGT
>NZ_DSDD01000311.1:0-11162 GCF_011048875.1 Rhodovulum sp. | reverse complement strand
TGATGCACCAGCGGCGGGATCTCGGGCACGCTGTCGCCCAGCCGGAAGGCCGACAGAACGGCTCTTGCCGCCGCCTCGGCATCGGCCTGGCAGGAGGCATGAACCAGCGCCAGAGGCTGGCCCGCGCCGATACGCTCGCCCAGCCCGGCGATCTCGGACAGCCCGACCGAGGGGTTGATCCGGTCGCCCTCGCGCCGCCGCCCGCCGCCTAACGCGACGACCGCCAGACCCAGCGCCTCGCCGTCGATGGCCTGCACGATGCCGCCCTCGTTATCCACCACTTCCTGAATCACGGGCGAAGCGGGCAGGCGGTCGGGCCAGCGTTCGACGAAATCCAGCGGCCCGCCGAGTTCCGCGACCATCTCGCCGAATTTCAGCGCGGCCTCGCCCGATTCCAGTGCCTGCACGATCCGCCGCGCGCCATCGGCAGCGTCGTCCGCCAGCCCGCCCAGCGCCAGAACCTCGCCACCCAGCGCACAGGTGATGTCCCACAGCGCGGGCGTGATGCCGGTCCCGGTCAGCGTCTCCATCACCTCGATCACTTCCAGCGCGTTGCCCGCGGCGCCAACCAGCGGCTGCGACATGTCGGTGATCAGCGCCGTCGTCATGCAGCCCGCGCCCTGTGCGGTCGAGACCAGCGCGCGGGCCAGTTCCTCGGCCTCGTCCAGCGTCTTCATGAAGGCGCCCGAGCCGACCTTGACATCGAGCACCAGCGCCTCCAGCCCGGCGGCCAGCTTCTTGGACAGGATCGAGGCGGTGATCAGGTCGATACTCTCGACCGTGGCGGACACGTCGCGCACCGCGTAAAGTCGGCGATCGGCGGGTGCGATATCGGCCGAGGCCCCGACGATGGCACAGCCGATCTCGGCGGTGATCGACTTCAGTTGCGAAATGCCGATCTGCGTGCGGTAACCGGGGATCGCCTCCAGTTTGTCCAGCGTGCCGCCCGTGTGCCCCAGCCCGCGGCCCGAAATCATCGGCACGAAGGCCCCACAGGCCGCCAGCGCGGGCGCAAGGACCAGCGACACGCAATCGCCGATGCCGCCCGAGGAATGCTTGTCCAGCACGGGGCCGGGCAGATCCCAGTCCAGAACCTTGCCGCTGTCGCGCATCGCGCGCGTCAGCCCGACGCGTTCGGGCGTGGTCAGACCGTTCAGCAGCACCGCCATGGCAAAGGCGCCCGCCTGCGCATCGGTGACCCCGCCGCTGGCCAGCCCCCGGGCGAACCAGCCCAGTTCGTCTTCGGACAGCGGTGCGCCGTCGCGCGCCTTGGCGATGATGCCGCGCGCATCCATCAACGCCGACCCATCTGGGCCACCGAGAAGGCGCCGGGCAGCAATTCGCCCACGGTCATCACAAGCGTCTCTCCCGCCAGCGTGGCCATGGTCACGGGGACATCCGGCGCGGCGAATTCGGCCAGTTTCTGGCGGCAGCCGCCGCAGGGGGTGACGGGGGCGGGGCCGTCCGCGATCACCGCCACCTCGACGATCTCGCGACAGCCCGCGGCCACCATCGCGGCGATCGCGCCCGCCTCGGCGCATGTGCCCTCGGGCGAGGCGATGTTCTCCACGTTGCAGCCCGCGTAGATCGCCCCGTCCGCCCCGCGGATCGCCGCGCCCACCTTGAATCGTGAATAGGGGGCGTGGGCGTTTTCGCGCACCGCGCGGGCAGCGGATATCAGCGGCATAGGGCTCTCCTTCGCCGCCAATCTGCGGCGGCCCCGCCGGGGATGCAAGAGCACATCCCCGCCCCGCAGCCGGGACTGGGCGGGTTTGGATCTTGCGCAGCCGCACCTGCCTGCGTAACAGAATTTCGCACACCAAAGGAGGGACAGCGATCATGGGCTATGCCGCGCTTTACGAGGGCTGGAAGAGCGATCCGGAGGGCTTCTGGATGCAGGCCGCCGAGGCCATCGACTGGGTGAAGAAGCCCAGCAAGGCGTTGTTCGACGAGAACGCCCCGAACTACGAGTGGTTCGTGGACGGCATGGTCAACACCTGCTGGAACGCGGTGGACCGGCATGTGGAAAACGGCCGCGGCGACCAGGTGGCGATCATCCATGACAGCCCGGTGACCGGCACGCGCAAGTCGATCTCCTATGTCATGCTGCGCAACCGCGTCGCCCAACTGGCCGGCGCCCTGCGCGCCAAGGGCGTCGAAAAGGGCGACCGGGTCATCATCTACATGCCGATGATTCCCGAGGCGCTGGAGGCGATGCTGGCCTGTTCCCGCCTGGGCGCGATCCATTCGGTGGTGTTTGGCGGCTTCGCCGCGCATGAACTGGCGGTGCGGATCGACGATGCCAAGCCGAAATGCATCATCGCCGCCAGTTGCGGGATCGAGCCGGGCCGGATCGTGCATTACAAGCCGCTGCTCGACGGCGCGCTGGAGCAGTCCACCCACCAGCCCGATTTCTGCGTGATCTTCCAGCGCGAGCAGGAAGTGGCGCAACTGAAAGAGGGGCGCGACGTCAACTGGCACGGCTTCCAGTATGGTGTGCAGCCCGCCGAATGCGTGCCGGTCGAGGGCAACCACCCGGCCTATATCCTTTACACCTCGGGCACCACAGGCCAGCCCAAGGGCGTCGTGCGGCCGACCGCCGGGCATCTGGTGGCGCTGAACTGGACGATGAAGAACATCTACGATGTCGATCCCGGCGACGTGTTCTGGGCGGCCTCGGACGTGGGCTGGGTCGTGGGCCACAGCTATATCTGCTACGCGCCGCTGATCCACGGCAACACCACCGTCGTCTTTGAGGGCAAGCCCATCGGCACGCCCGATGCGGGCACGTTCTGGCGGGTGATCTCGGAACACAAGGTCAAGAGTTTCTTCACCGCGCCGACCGCCTTCCGCGCGATCAAGCGGTCGGACCCGAATGGCGAATTCGTCAACAAATACGACCTGACCGGGTTGCGCGCGCTGTTCCTGGCGGGTGAACGCGCCGATCCCGACACGATCAAATGGGCCCAGCGCATGCTGGGCGTGCCGGTGATCGACCACTGGTGGCAGACCGAAACCGGCTGGGCCATCGCGGGCAACCCGCTGGGCATCGAGAAGCTCCCCGTGAAGATCGGCAGCCCCTCGGTCGCGATGCCGGGCTATGACGTGCATGTGCTGGACGAGGGCGGGCACGAGGTCGCGCCGGGCACGCTGGGCGCCATCGCGATCAAGCTGCCCTTGCCCCCCGGCACGCTACCGACGCTGTGGAATGCGCCCGAGCGGTTCCACAAATCCTATCTCAGCCATTTCCCGGGCTTTTACGAAACCGGCGATGCGGGCTACAAGGACGAGGACGGCTATCTCCACATCATGGCGCGCACCGACGATGTCATCAACGTGGCCGGGCACCGCCTGTCCACCGGCGCGATGGAGGAGGTTCTGGCCAGCCACCCGGACGTTGCCGAATGCACGGTGATCGGCGTGGCCGACGAGTTGAAGGGACAATTGCCGCTGGGTTTCCTGTGCCTGACCTCGGGGGTGACCCGTGACCATGGCGAGATCGTCAAGGAATGCGTCAACCTGGTGCGCGACCAGATCGGTCCGGTCGCGGCGTTCAGGTTCGCTGTGGTGGTGGACC
Organism: Rhodovulum sp.; assembly: GCF_011048875.1. Classification (NCBI taxonomy): domain Bacteria; kingdom Pseudomonadati; phylum Pseudomonadota; class Alphaproteobacteria; order Rhodobacterales; family Paracoccaceae; genus Rhodovulum; species Rhodovulum sp. Next base: position 7,585 of record NZ_DSDD01000311.1, on the reverse strand, counting down.
GGTTGCCCAAGACGCGCTCGGGCAAGATCCTGCGCGGGACGATGTGCAAGATCGCCGACGGGCAGGAATTCAAGATGCCCGCCACCATCGACGACCCCGCGATCCTCGACGAGATCGCCCAGGCGCTGCGGGGTCTGGGCTATCCCCAGGCCGCCTGAGCCGCCCGGAAGACGGCCCATGCCGGTGCGCGCCGCGACGACATGGGCCGACCAGTGCCGACCTGCCTTATTAGACAGGTTGGTCCGGTCCCGGGCGGCGGCTAAATTGCAATAACGCAACTTTTACGAGTGTTCCCATGGTTAGCCTGCCGGTTCAGGATGCAGCGGCCGCGGTGACAGACATGCCGGAGACGCGGCGGGCCGGGACGGGGATGCAAGGGGATCACGAGGCGCAATCCCCGCGCAACCGTGCTGCCATGCTGGGCCACGACATACGCGCCGCGATCTCCGATATTCTAGGCGGGCTTGCGCTTGCCGATCTTTCTGTTCTCGACCTCACTTCCCGACTGCAACTTCAACGTGTGCAAAGCTCCGCCGAACAGCTGCTGCGGCTCACCGACGAGACGCTGGCCCTGGTCACCGGGGACGACTCGCCCCGGGCCGATCCGCCGGTGCAGACCAGCCTCGGCCCTTTCCTCGACCGGATCGCGGCGCGATGGCATGCGCATGCGGGTGCGCGGGGGTTGGGCTTCTGCCTGGACCGGGCCGATGACCTGCCCACCGCGATCGGCACGGATCCCGCCGCACTGGAGCGGATCCTGTCCAACATGATCGCCAACGCGGTGAAATACAGCCCCGTCGGAGAGGTGCGGCTGCGCGTGCATCTGGGCCCGCAAGAGGCGCTATGCCTGCGCGTGCGCGACACCGGCCCCGGCTTTTCCGAGGCGGCTATGGCGCGGCTTTTCGATTTCGCCGGCCGGCCCGAGGACAGCGGCCAACCCGGCACCGGGCTGGGTCTGCATATCGCACGTGACCTCGCCCAGCGCATCCGCGGCCAGATCCATGTGGCGAACGCGGCCGAGGGCGGCGCCGAGGTCTCGCTGATCCTGCCGCGCCGGGCTTGGGCGCCGGGGATCGAGACACCGTTGGCGGCGGCGGATCTGCCGGACCTGGGCGGCTGCTCCGTGCTGGTGGCCGAGGATAACCCCACCAACCGGCTTCTGGTGCAGCAGATGCTGGAAACGCTGGGCGCCGAGGTCACGCTGGTCGAGGATGGCGAGGCCGCCGCCGAGGCGCTTACAGTCCGCCGCTTCGATCTGGTGCTGGTGGATATCGAGATGCCGCGGCTGTCGGGGATCGACGTGATCCGCCGGTTGCGCGCGGCCGAGGGCGACGGACCGGCCTCGCCGGTTCTGGCGATCACCGCCTTCGTGCTGTCGGCAAACCGCGACCAGATCTATGACGCAGGCGCCGACGGGATCCTTGCCAAGCCGATCCTCAGCCTCGACGCGTTCGGCGAGGCGATTGCCCGGGTGCTGACGAAACGCACCGCCCCCCTGTCCGGGACGAAGACGGGCGTGCCCTTCGATCCTGTCCATCTCGACCGGCTGCTGGCGTTGGCGGGCCCCGAGGACGGGCGCGAATTGCTGCGCAGGATGCGCGAGGATTTCGGCACGGTCGAGCGCGGTCTGAACGAGGGGCGCGCGCGGGATGACCTTGCCCTGATCCGGACGCGGACCCATGTGCTGATCTCGCTGGCCGGTGCGGTCGGCAACGTGATTCTGCAGGCCGAGGCCGAGGCGCTGAACGCGGCGGCCCGAAGCCATGACCGGGCGACGGTCGCAAGGCTTCTGCCCATGGTGCTGCACGGCGTCGCCAGGCTGCGCGCAGCGCTCGGCGGCGAGCTGGATGCCCGCTTCGCGATGGAGGCCGCCGGATGACGCCGCCCTTGCTGCTGATCGAGGACACGCCCTCGCTGCAGATGGTCTACGAATCCGTGCTCCGCGGGGCGGGGCATGCGGTGGTCTCGGCGCCGACGGCAGCCGAGGGGCTGGAACGGTTCCGCGAATTGCACCCCGCGGTCGTGCTGCTGGACCTGATGCTGCCCGACCGGCCCGGCCAGGCGGTGCTGCAGGACATCCTCGCCGCCGCGCCCGAGACGCGGGTGATCGTCATCACCGCCAATGGCTCGATCAACCGCGCGGTCGAGGCGATGCGCGCGGGCGCCTACGAATTCCTTCTCAAGCCCTTCAACGAACAGCGTTTTCTGCACGCCGTGGAAACGGCGCTGGCCGAGCGGTCGGCCAATGGCGGCACCAGCCAGCCCGCCCGTCACCAGGGCGATGGCGCAACCGCCGAGTTCGTGGGCAGTTCGCCCCAGATGAAGGCGGTCTATGGCCGGATCGCCTCGGTGGCGCGCTCGATGGCGACGGTGTTCATCACCGGCGAAAGCGGCACCGGCAAGGAGATCTGCGCCCAGGCGGTGCATGCCGCCTCCTCCCGCGCGACCGGTCCCTTCGTGCCGCTGAATTGCGCCGCGATCCCGCGCGACCTGCTGGAATCCGAGGTGTTCGGCCATCTCAAGGGCGCCTTCACCGGGGCGCTGGCCGACAAGCCGGGCGCGGCGGCCGTGGCCGATGGCGGCACGCTGTTTCTGGACGAGATCTGCGAGATGGACTCGGCGCTGCAGACCAAGCTGTTACGCTTCCTGCAGACATCGACGATCCAGCCGATCGGCGCTGCCCATCCCCGCAAGGTGAATGTGCGCATCGTCTGCGCCACCAACCGCGACCCGCTGGACGAGGTCCATCGCGGCCGCTTTCGCGAAGACCTTTACTACCGGCTGCATGTGGTTCCGATCCACCTGCCCCCCCTGCGCGAACGCGGCGAGGACGTGATCGAGATCGCCCAGGCGGCACTGGCGCGGCTCTCGGCCGAGGAAGGGCGGCGCTTCACCGGGCTCGCACCCGAGGTCGCTACGCTGTTCCGTCGTCTGCCCTGGCCCGGAAATGTGCGCCAGTTGCTGAACGTGCTGCGCCATGCGGTCGTGCTGCATGACGGCCCCGAGGTCACGCTGGACATGCTGCCCGTTGCGCTGCTCCAGGACCGGGATCGCCCGGTCGGCGCGCCGACCGGGACGGCGGCGCCGGTCGAGCGCGACCCGCTGGCGGTGGGCGACTTGATCGGGCGCACGCTCGCCGAGATCGAGCAGATCGTCATCGAGGAAACGATTGCCCGCGAAGGCGGCTCACTGCCGCGGGCGGCGCGGGTGCTCGATGTCTCGCCCTCGACCCTCTATCGCAAGCGTGAGGCCTGGGGCCGCAAGGATGACGAGGTCGGCAGCCAGAGCTACTGATTGCCGGTCCCGCGCCCCGGCGCCCGGCCTCAGAGAAACTGCTCGCGGATCAGCCGTTCTTCCAGCCCATGGCCCGGATCGAACAGGATCCGATGCGAGATGGCGGGTTCCGACCGGATCTCGACCGCTGTCACCACCCCCGCCCCCCGGCTGTCGCCTTCGGCCATCACCGGGCGCTTCTCGGGTTCCAGCACCTCGATCCGCACCCTCACGGTCTTGGGCAGCAACGCGCCGCGCCAGCGCCGCGGACGGAACGGCGCGACCGCGGTCAGCGCCAGCACATCCGAGCCGATTGGCAGGATCGGGCCATGGGCGGAATAGTTGTAGGCCGTCGAGCCCGCGGGCGTCGCCACCAGCGCGCCGTCGCAGACCAGTTCCTCCAGCCTCAGCTTGCCATCCACCACGATGCGCAGCTTGGCCGCCTGCGGTCCCGCGCGCAGCAGGCTGACCTCGTTGATCGCCAGCGCCTCGACCAGACTGCCATCGGGCCGCGTCGCCTGCATCCGCAGCGGATGGATGACCTCCTCTTCCGCCACGGCCAGCCGTTCGATCAACCCCGCCTCGCGATAGGCGTTCATCATAAAGCCGATCGTGCCGCAATTCATGCCATAGACCGGTGCGGGCAGATCCTGCGTGGCATGCAACGTCTGCAACATGAAGCCGTCGCCGCCCAGCGCCACGATCACCTCGGCCTGATCGACGGGCACCTGGCCATAGCGCGCCACCAGCGCGTCCAGCGCACCCTCGGCGCGGGCCGTCTCGCTGGCCCGAAAGGCGATCTTCGGTCCGGGGCTGGGTGCTGGCGCCATCTTTCGACCGCCCTTTCGCAACATTACGCGTTGTGATCGCCCAGCGGGTCGCGAATGGCAAGACCGACGAAAGGACCGGCCCGGCCACGCCATTTGTGACTTTCTTGGCGGCACGGGTTCGGCTAGAACCTCTACCACGCCGCCACGGGCCGCAGAGGGAGACGCCAGGATGAATGCACCGCACCAGAACGACGGCTTTTTCACCGAGACGCTTGCCAGCCGCGACCCCGAGATCGCCCATGCCATCGGGCTGGAACTCGGCCGCCAGCGCGACGAGATCGAGCTGATCGCGTCGGAAAACATCGTCAGCCGCGCCGTGCTCGAAGCGCAGGGCTCGGTGATGACCAACAAATATGCCGAGGGCTATCCCGGGCGGCGCTATTACGGCGGCTGCCAGTTCGTCGACATCGCCGAAAGCCTCGCGATCGAGCGCGCCTGCAAGCTGTTCGACGTGGCCTTCGCCAACGTGCAGCCGAACTCGGGGTCGCAGGCCAACCAGGGCGTCTTCACCGCGCTGCTGAAACCCGGCGACACGATCCTGGGCATGAGCCTCGACGCGGGCGGCCACCTGACCCATGGCGCCGCGCCCAACCAGTCGGGCAAGTGGTTCAACGCGGTGCAATACGGCGTGCGCCAATCCGACCTGCTGCCCGATTACGACCAGATCGAGGCGCTGGCGAAAGAGCACAAGCCGCAGATGATCATCGCCGGCGGTTCGGCGATCCCGCGCATCCTCGATTTCGCCCGGTTCCGCGAGATCGCCGACATGGTGGGAGCGTATCTGCTGGTCGACATGGCCCATTTCGCGGGACTGGTCGCGGCGGGCCTCTACCCTTCGCCCTTCCCGCATGCCCATGTGGCGACCACGACCACGCACAAGACGCTACGCGGGCCGCGCGGCGGCATGATCCTGACCAATGACGAGGCGCTGTCGAAGAAGTTCAACTCGGCGATCTTCCCCGGCATCCAGGGTGGGCCGCTGATGCATGTGATCGCGGGCAAGGCGGTGGCCTTCGGCGAGGCGCTGCAACCGGGCTTCAAGCTCTACCAGGAACAGGTCATCAGGAACGCCAAGGCGATGGGTGCCGTGCTGATGGAGGGCGGGCTCGACCTCGTGACGGGCGGCACCGACAGCCATGTGCTGCTGGTCGACCTGCGGCCCAAGGGGGTCAAGGGCAACGCCACCGAAAAGGCGCTGGGCCGCGCGCATATCACCTGCAACAAGAACGGCATTCCCTTCGACACGGAAAAGCCCACGATCACCAGCGGCATCCGGCTGGGCAGCCCGGCGGGCACCACGCGCGGCTTCGGCGAACAGGAATTCGCCCAGATCGGCCGCTGGATCACCGAGGTGGTGGACGGTCTGGCCGCCAATGGCGAAGAAGGCAATGCCGCGGTCGAGGACAAGGTCAAGGCCGAGGTCGCCGCGCTCTGCGCCCGCTTCCCGATCTATCCCGGGCTCTGATCCCCGCCCGCATCAAGGGGGGCTTCGGCCCCCCTTTTCGCGCGCCCTTGCCTTCTTCTTGGTCCAAATACCCAAAAACGGGGCCGCAGGCCCCGCCCCCCCCGGATGGACATGCTCGCGACCCGGATCCACGGCCAGCCCGGCACCACGCCCCCCCTTCTGATCGCGCATGGCCTGTTCGGCTCGGCGCGGAACTGGGGGGTGATCGCGAAACGGCTGTCGGACAGCCGCCAGGTGATCGCCGTCGACATGCGCAACCACGGCGACAGCCCGTGGGCGTCCGGCCACCGCTATGCCGATCTCGCCGCCGATCTGGCCGAAGTGATCGCCGCCCATGGCGGGCGGGCGGATATGCTGGGCCATTCGATGGGGGGCAAGGCGGCGATGGTGCTGGCGCTGACCCGGCCTGCGCTGGTCAACCGGCTGGTGGTGGCCGATATCGCGCCGGTCGCCTATGGCCACAGCCAGAACCACCTGATCGCGGCAATGCGGGGGCTGGAACTGGCGGGCCTCACGCATCGGGGCAATGCCGACGCCGCGCTGTCCGCGCGGATCGCCGATCCGAGGTTGCGTGCCTTCCTGCTGCAATCGCTCGACCTCAAGGCCCGGCCGCCCGTCTGGCGGTTGAACCTCGATGTGCTGGAGGCCGAGATGGACCGGATCACCGGATGGCCCGAGCAGATCGCAGGCCGATTCGACGGCCCCGCCCTGTTCCTGTCCGGCGCGACCTCGGACTATGTCCGCCCCGAACATCGTGACCGGATCAAGGCGCTGTTCCCCGCCGCCCGCTTCGCCAGGATCCCCGGCGCGGGCCATTGGCTGCATGCCGAGAAGCCGCGCGAATTCGAGGCGGCGGTCCGGGCCTTTCTCGACGCCCAGATGACGGGCCCTAGTCGACCGGCTTGACCATCCGGGTCATGGTGCCGTCCTTCCTGACGAAATGCGCCACCAGCGCCGCGACCACATGCAGCACGATCAGCACGAACAGCGCCACCGGCAGGACCGAATGCACCCCGCCAGCCCAGGCCGCGCCCTGCGACCAGGCGACCATCCCCGAGATCGGCAACAGCAACATCAGCAGGTAGAACAGCCCATAGGTCACCCGCGCCACCATCACCTGCGCGGGCGAATGGCCCGGGGCGGGCGCGGGCACCCCATGCAGGAAGCGCAGCCCGATCCGCCAGAAGGCCAGCAGCAGGATCGCAAGCCCCGCAACGATATGGACCGTGACGCCCAGGGTGAAGTTCTGCACCCCCGTCTCCAGCAGATCGCCGAACGCGCGGGACATTCCCCCGTTGAACAGGAACTGCACCGCAACAAGACCCACAACTGCCCAGTGCAGGCGGATTTGCATGCGCGAATAGCCCGAAGCCGACATGCCTAGCCCTCCGATGATCTAACCGAGATCCGACCGCCGGACCACCCGGCAGTCAGTGTATGGCCTGCGCCACCTTCCAGGAGACGGGTAGCGCGAGAACGAATCCCACCGCCGCGGCGGCGAGGATCGGAACAGTGGTGCCGTATCCCGCCACCAGGACGACGACGATGCCGACGCCCATCAGGGTAGCCGAAATGAGCAGGAACAGGACTGCGGCGAGCCGAAGCATGCGGGGCCTCCCGGTCTGGAATTGAACCGGTCCCAAGCAAAACCCGCCTGCCCCGACCCGACCTTGATCCAGCGCAATCCGCGTCAGAATGACCAGATGCGCGTGGTCCGATCCAGCAGGGCCTCGGCCATGGCGGGCGGTTTGGCCACGCCCACGCCCTCGATCAGCACCGAAGCATCGGCGCCCTTGCCGGGCAGGTAGATCGCGCAGACCTCGACCGTCGCGCCTTTCTCGATCGCCGCCTTCAGCAGGCCCTGCGGGCTGGCGCCGCGCGGCGGTTGCGGGGCGGTCGCGCTCTCGGGCGCATCGGCAAGCGCGATGTCGCCGCCCGGGCCGCACAGCAGGATGCGCGTCGGCACGCCGCGGTCGATGGCCTCGTTGGTCAGCACCATGCTCATCAGCTGGGTCTG
>NZ_DSDD01000320.1:0-11200 GCF_011048875.1 Rhodovulum sp. | reverse complement strand
TCCACTGGACCAATTCCGAGACGCCCTTCACCCCACCGCGTGGCCCGGTCGATGGCCACGAACAGATAACGGCGCGCGTTCGGCGGGAAAACTGTCCCCCGGACAGTTTTCTGATCCGCCTCATCTCCGAAGCGTTCGGCCAACACCGTCCCGGCCTCGTCGCTCGTCTGGATCTCCGCCCGCACCTTGGGCGTTGTCGTTGCTTGCTTGTGAAGGAAGGTCTGAAAAACCTGCCGATTTCAGCCTGATCTGGTAGACTTGGGCATCCCTGCAAGGAGCCCCACCTATGCCGAAACAGCCAGCCTTTCCCGGCCTGCGCGACGCGATGAAGAAGAAGGTCACGCGGCGTGAGCAAGAGATATGGCTGAAAGTTGGTGATGGCCCCTGAGGGGCGGCATATCATGGCGGTGTTTACGCGCTGTCAATTCTCTGGAGAGAAAGGGATATGCCACATGACGAAGACTACCGTCACGCCATTGCCTGATCCATCGGGATTTTCGCCTGATCCGCTGACGGATATCCTGCGCTCCGGCGCGCGTCGCCTGATCGAGCAGGCCGTGGAAGCGGATCTGGCCGCTCTGCTTGCCGCCCATGCCGACGACAAGACCTAAGATGGCCGGTCCCGCCTCGTGCGCCATGGATATCTGCCGGAGCGCGAGGTGATGACCGGGATCGGCCCGGTGCCGGTGAAGGTGCCCAGGGTTCGCGACCGATCCGTCGGGGCCGAGAAGGTCCGGTTCACGTCATCCATCCTGCCGCCCTGTTTGCGCAAGGCGAAGTCGGTCGAGGACCTGCTGCCGTGGCTTTACCTCAAGGCCATCTCCAGCGGCGATTTCCAGAAAGCGCTGGCCGCGCTGCTCGGCCCGAACGCGGCGGGTCTGTCGTCGACCACCATCTCGCGGCTCAAGGCCGCGTGGTGGGATGAATATGAGCGCTGGCAGCGCCGCGATCTCGGGGCCCGGCGCATTGTCTACATCTGGGCCGATGGTGTCTGCTTCCAGCCGCGCATGGCCGAGGAAAAGCAATGCGTTCTGGTCCTGATCGGGGCCGACGAATGGGGCCGCAAGGAGGTTCTCGGCCTCACCGACGGGTATCGCGAGAGCACGCAGAGCTGGCGCGAGCTGCTGCTTGATCTGAAGCGCCGTGGCCTCACCCGCGCTCCGGAGCTGGCCATCGGCGATGGCGCTCCCGGGTTCTGGGCGGCGTTGCGCGAGGTCTTCGGCAGCACACGCGAGCAACGCTGTTGGGTCCACAAGACCGGCAATGTGCTGAACACGATGCCGAAATCCGTGCAGCCCAAGGCCAAGGCATTGTCGGGTGATTTCTTCCCCCGGAAGAAATCATGATCCCCTCCAATTGCACGATATCTGGCAGGCCGAGACCAAGGCTGAGGCCGAAGCCGCCTTCGATTTCTTCATCGAGACATATGGCGTGAAATACCACAAGGCGGCCGCCAAGCTGGTCAAGGACCGCGAGGTGCTGCTCAGCTTCTACGACTTCCCGGCCGAACATTGGAAACACATTCGCACCTCAAACCCGATTGAGAGCACCTTCGCCACCATCCGTCACCGCACCGGCAAAACCAAGGGCTGCCTGAGCCGGAAGACCGGCCTCGCCATGGCTTTCAGGCTGATGATGTCCGCGCAGGCCAAATGGCGAAAACTCGACGGGGCCAACCGACTGCCGGAAATCGTCCAGGGGATTGCCTTCAAGGACGGGATCAAGAAACTTCAAGCCGTCGCCTGATCACGCCGTCCCCAACTTTCGGGCATAACTCTGGGATGAAGCATTTCTATGCCGCATTCTCAATGGCTTGCCCGCAGCACGGCCAGCCGCGTGACCCAAACGCGATTGCCCTGTGTTCATCGGTGCCATCTGCGGCATCAAGGGATGGCGCGTCACCCTACCGGGTGTCCGTTATCGTGAGTTAGTCCGTGGAAATTCGCGCCCCCGGCAGAGCGAGCGCTGGGCCCTGCACGAACGCCAGAAAAGGGTTGGGTCAAGTTATCTGATGGTTTGTGTCGCGTATTCGCAATGCCCCGCGATGTGCGGTTCGCCGGGCCGCACCGCGGCATCCGGCGTGGTAGGTGGACGGCAGCTAATGGCCGTCCCTGCTGGTCCGCCCTGCCGGGTGGCGCTCAAGTGCGCCGGTCGCCACTTGCGCATTTCGAAGGTTCAAGTTGAAGTATCGACCCGCGTTCTGGCGGAACTGTCAGATGTTGCGAGTTGGCGCGTTCGTGCGGAACACGAGTTCGGGCAGGATCGTCTCCCATTCGTCGCGTTTGATGTAGGTCTGGAAGCGCTCGTCATTGTCGGTCTTGCGCCAGCGCACAATCGCGCCCACACTGCCCGAAATCAGAGTGGTGCCGTCGGGAGGCGCCCAAGCTGCTGCCATACGGCCCAGAACCCGGCCAGTCCTGTCGAGGATCAGCCATTTGCCCTCGTGCAACGAGATCGTTACCGGATCATCGACCTGCGCGGCTGCGATGGCCGCGAGGGTCGGGTTCGTCTCGGGAAGCCGTCCGGCATAGGAGAGATCGACCGAACTCATATCAGGAACCTGATACTGGTCCGGCTCAGGCAGTTCGAGCCTGTGCGGCATCTCGACCTTGCGCAGCATCTCGCAATCGCTGTCGGCCTCGACAAAGGCGTGTGTCCCGCTTGTCACTATGGCAAGGCTGCGGCGCGCGCGGGTCATCGCAACGTAGAAGAGGCGGCGGGGCGCCTCGCCGTCTTCGCCCTTAGACAGCGCCTTCCAACCTCCGTTCAAGATCACCACATGGTCGAACTCAAGCCCCTTCGAGCGATGCGCGGTCAAGAGCAAAAGCCCCCGTTGCGCGCTGCGGATATCCTGCGCCCATTCGGCCAGCCATTCGATCGTGTCGGGAACCGGGATCGTCTTCTTGCCCAGTTCCCGGGCCAGATCAGCGATGCCCTCGGCGATCAGATCGATCCAGCGATTTGGGCGCTGCTCGTTGAGCACATCAAGCATGTCCTGAATGCTCAACATCGCCGCCGGGCGTCGGCGCAGGCCCGCCACGAAGCGTTGCATCTCTCGCAGGCGCCAGATGCTGGGCAGCTTTTCGTTCGCCATCTCGACGGGCAGGCCAAGCTTTTCGGCATAGGCGCGCACCGGGCCGAGCCTGCGCCAGTCGCGCGAGATGATCGCGCATCGCGCCCAGGTGAACCCCGGGTCGAGCCGCGAGATCCGCACCAACTCGTCTATCGCCGCCACCGCCTGTGCTGTGTCATCGGCCGCGACATCCAGAAACTGCACCCGCCCCTGACCGACCGGGTCGTAGCCCGCCATCACCCCACCACCGGGATCGAGGCTGCGCATCTTGTCCACGGTGATCGGATGGCCCGCCTTCATCCGACCGCGCGCGGGGACGATGACCTGGTTTGCCGCGTCCACGATGTGCCGGGTCGAGCGGTAGTTTTCGGTCAGGAACTTCGGCTTGGCGCGGTAGTCTTCCTCGAACTGCCGAATGAAGGAAATCGAGGCCCCGGTGAAGGCATAGATGTTCTGGTCGTCATCGCCCACCGCAAACAGGCTCAGGCGCTGGTCGGGATCGTCGAGCGAGCGTCCGGCCACGGCGGCGATCAGCGCATATTCCTCGGGGCCGATATCCTGGTATTCATCCACCAGGATCCAGCGATAGCCCTGAATGAGCATCTCGCGCTGCGCCTCGGCCTCCGATCGGCTAAGGCCCTCGCCATTGATCTGCCGCACTGCCTCGCGCAGGATCGCGTCGAAATCGCGCCGTTCGGCGCTCGCGCCGGTAAAGCTTGCCCCCACCAGCCGCATCGCCAGCGCATGGCAAGTCGAGACGGTGACGCGCGCGGCATCCTCGCCGACCAGATGGCGCAGGCGGGCGCGGATTTCGGCGGCGGCGTGGCGGTTGTAGCTGAGCACGAGGATGCCGCGCGGATCCTCGCGCCTGACCCGCAACAGATAGGCGATGCGATGCACAAGCACGCGCGTCTTGCCCGAGCCGGGACCGGCCAGCACCAGTACGTTCGTCGCCTCGCGGTCGTCGGCGACGATTTCCTGCTGCGCCGGATTGCCCAGATCCTCGACGATCCGTTTCCACGCCCGGCCGGTGGTCTGGCGGCGCAACTCGACACTTCGGCCGGGCATCCAGCGTTGCAGGAACCTTTCCTGATCGAGGGCGAAATAATCCTCGGCGAGCCGCACCGCCTCGTCGATCTGGCCTAGCCCCTTTTCGGCGTAGGCCGCCATTACATGGGTCTGCAACGTCTGTTCGCGGTAATGCTCCTCAAGCGGCAGGAAGTCCTTCTTGGTGAAGCCCGCACGCCCGGGTTTGAGGTAGACCGTCATCGCCGAACGGAACACTGTGAGTCCCTTGCCGAGCGTCATCACCTGTTGCTCGTGCAGCCACAAAAGCGCGCGCTCCATGAGCTTGGTCATGTCCTTCACGCCCGAGGCCTTGATCAGCGCGTCGCCGCTCAGCGCCGCCAGAAGGTCGCCGATGGTCGTATCGACCTGAATATCCTTTCCTTTCGTGCCTGTCGGAACTTTGGAAATCAGGAAGTCGAGCAGCTTTTCCGCCGCCATCCAGCGCAGCGCGGCGGTCTGCTCCACCACGCGCCACGAGCGTTGCAGCACCACCTCGAGCGTTTTCGACGAAAGCTTGCGCAGCCGGATGTTGCCGCGCCCGCCGTCGCTGTCGCGTCCGTCGCGTTCGATGCTGCGCAAGAGCCGGTCGATCACATGCGGGCTGGCATCTTCATGGCCCTCGTCGCGCAAAAGCTGGCTTGCCGCGACCAGATCGAGGGGGGCGCCATCACCCACATCCGCCTCGGGCGCCATCTCGCGCATTCGCGCGATCAGGGCCTTTTCCAGCCGCATCGCCCGCGCGTTGCGCGGCAGCGAGGCATTCTCGAAGCCTACATGCACCGAAACCGTGATCGCGATGTCATTGCGCGCGATGCCAAGCGTTTCGAGATCCGCCATCGCCTTGCTCAGCGCCCGGTGAGTCAGCCCGCTGATGCCGGTCAACTCGTCAGTCGAAATGCCCTGATCAGGGGGCGTGTTCATCACATGGCGCACGATGGTCAGAAGCTGTCTCCGCCGCGCCCCGGTGATCTTGGCACCCTTCAGGCGGGTCTCGGCCTCGGCCAGCGTGCGCACCAGAAGCGAGGAGGGGAACACCTGCACCCGGTTTTCCTCGCGCGAGACGAGCGACGCCTCTTCGAGCCAGGAGATCGCCGTCTTGACGCGGGTGTCTTCGGTCGCGCTGTCGCGCAGGAACTCACGGTCTTTCTCCTCGCGCACGATCTCGCCCGCGGTCGCCACCACCTTGCCGCTGTTGCGGGTGCGTTCATCAATGCGGCGCAGGGCTTTCAGGATGGCGCCGATCTCGTGGCTCGCAAGGCGAGAGCGGGCGGTGAGGGTGAACTGCCGTTCGACATCGTCGGAATGATAAAGCAGCACGCAATCGGCGGGCTCCTGGTCGCGCCCGGCCCGGCCTGCCTCTTGCAGATAGTTTTCTAGCGAGCCGGGAATGTCGGCATGGACCACCACCCGGATGTCGGGCTTGTCGATGCCCATGCCGAAGGCGTTGGTTGCGGCGATCACCCGCAGATCGCCCACGCGAAAGCGTTCCTGCACCGTCTGCTTGTCGTCGGGGGTGAGCCCAGCGTGGAAATGTTCGGCGGCAAGCCCCTGTTGCTTGAGAAAATCCGCAACCCGCTCGGTCTCCTTTCGGGTCGCGCAATAGACGACGGCCCCGGATTTCCCGCCCTCGGGCAGGTGCTCGGAGATCACCGCCAGGATATCCCCGAGCTTGCTTTCCTTCGTCGTCGCCAGCACCGAGAATGTCAGGTTGGTGCGCGTGGCCCCGCCATCGAACAGCGCGAGGTCCACGCCCAGACGGTCGCGGAAATGCGCAGTGATGTCGCGCACCACTTCGGGCTTGGCCGTGGCGGTCAGGCACAGGACCGGCGCGGGCGGCGCATCGCCGGAAAACTCGCGGATGAAGCGGCCGATGTAACGGTAGTCGGGCCGGAAATCATGGCCCCATTTCGAAACGCAATGCGCCTCGTCGAGAACCCAAAGCCCCACTTCGCGCTGCGCCAGCACCGAACGGACCGAGACGGAGCGCAGTTGTTCGGGCGAAATCAGCAAGATCGCCGCCTGACCCAGCCTCACCCGGTCGAGCGCGTCCTGCCGCTCGGGCATCGAGAGCATTCCGTTGATGGTCACCGCCGAGGATATTCCCGCCCGCTCCATCCCCTGCACCTGGTCCGCCATTAGCGCCACCAGCGGCGAAATCACCACCGTCAGCGCCCCGGTCTTGTCATAGAGGTTGAGCGCCGGAACCTGGTAACAGACCGATTTGCCGGTGCCCGTGGGCAGGATTCCAAGGACATTCGCATGCCCCATGGCCTCGGCCACGATGACCTCTTGCAGCGGCCGCCCATTGCTGTCCGTTGGCTGGGGCCGGAAGCCGTCGAATCCGAACCACTTTTTCAGCGCCCCCGCGGGGTTGTTCATCTCGGCGCACCAGGCGCAGGCAGGATCGCCGCAATTGGTATCGCGCAGATCGCGCACGATCAGGGCCGCTTGCGGAAAGGCCGCCCGCACCCAGGGCGGCATCACGGACTCCCCGCCCGCGACCGAGATCCAGGCCAGCGCATAGGCCATCGGCCAGCCCAGACGCGGGTCCGACAGCGCCTCGAGCGCCGCCCCGACCTGCACTCCGCAGGCCTTGTCGGCAAGGAGTTCCCGGATCGCCGCAAGTGCCGAGGCGCGGTCGGGCTGCCGCGCCTTGCGGACATGGGCAAAGACCGCGTCGAAGCCCTCGGCACGGTCCATGCGGGTCGTAAGGTAATGATAGGCGAGCAGGGTTTCGGGGGATTGCGCCGCAAGCTCGGTCAGCGCTGCGACCTGGTTTTCCAGCACCTCGAACACCAACCGCGCATCGAGCTCGGGGTCGTTCACATGCCCGGCCTGCAGACGCCCGTCATGGTAATGCTTGACGAGGTGGTGGTAAGGATTGCGCGGAAAGGCCAGCGGATTGAGCCAGAGCGTGTCGATCGGCGCGGCCATCCTCTCGAGGAGCCGTGGGCGCGCTGCGAGCAAATGCTCGATATCGTGGCGCAGGATATTGTGGCCGATAACGTGCGACGTCTTGCCGAGCGCGTTTTCGAGCTGGTCGAGTCCTCGGTCGATCAGGCCTTTCGGCGCCACTGCTGCGGGCCCGTCGCCAAACCGGACCGCGGCCAGATCGAGGATTTCGCCTGTCTTGGGATTGACCTCGAGATCGACGGACAAACAGCGCTCAAGCAGACGCTTAATGTCCGGACTCCCCAGTCGCAGGAAACTCGGAATAGCCATCAAGCCCGGGAAAAAGAACAGTTTCGCAGGAGACTAGAGCGCCCCCACCGATGTCGCAATACATTACCGCCCGGCACAGGGAACGATACGTCAAAACCTGCGGAAGCTCAGTCACGCGCAGATCGTCCGCGGCGATCAATGGCAACGTGGTCACTGCTGCTTCAAGAAGGCGCAAACCTCTTTAACGATGCGTTCGGAAGGGCGTTGTTGTAGAACGGCAGCCTGAGGCGTGACTTGCTCTTTCCCCTTCAGGTTCAGGCCACGCAGACGATTTCGGCGGTGCCGGGGGGCTCTGTTGCACAAATCCTGCGAGGGATTCATCTTGTGAATCCTCGGTGGTAGCTGGGCTGCATCAGCAGTCCCACACACCCGACCTACAAGACCCGGAACTGGCCGAGCTACAACGAAGCACTCAAGCGCCGAGGCTCGCTGACGATCTGGTTCGATCCCGCCGTGCCCTGGGAAGCCGCGCTGACCGGCAAGCGCGGACGGCAGCCCGCCTATGGCGATGCCGCAATCACGCTGTACATTCAGGCGACGTCGCCCGGGTCGGACAAGGAGTCGAACTGGTTGCCGGCGAATGACGGTCCGCTCTGGACGGCCATGCGCATCTACTGGCCGAAGGAAGCCGCGCTCGACGGAACCTGGACGCAGCCACCGTTGATCAGGATGGAAGTGATGGGGGGGCGCCTTCGTCGGCGGCTACCGGTTCCAATCGCAACCGGGCGTGGACATCCTCGACGGCGCCACCTTCGTCTACTTCATGGCCACCGGCGTGACCCCCGCGATGGAGCAGAAGGTGGTCGGGCTCGGCTCGCAATACGCCTGGACGGCGCATGACGCGGTCGGCCCGCCGCTTGACGGCGGGTCGACTTATCGCCTTCACCCGCCCAAGGGCATCCCGGTCAAGGACTTCTGGTCGGCAATCCTCTTCTCCAACCTAGCCCGGTTGATAAGAACGGCATGTCGGAAGGCGCCGTCTGCAATTGGAAGGCCAGGTTCGGCGGCACCACGGCGCCCCGGGCTCGCACTTGCCGCGTAATCGGTCCGAGCGACGATGGCGACGCTGCTGAAGGCACTCCGGGATGAAAACGCCAAGCAGGAAAACTCCAGCGCGGGGGGGCTCGGCGAACCCCCGGTGACGGTTTCACGGGACGGCGGGATCTGCCATAACGTCAGGCCATCTCGGTCACGCGCGGGACCCAGTCATGCCCGGCCCGGCCGCGGTAGAAGCCGTTGATGAAGGGCGCCTCGATCCCGAGCTCGCGCAGCTTCGCCTCGCCCTCGGCCACATCGACCCGGCCTGCCAGCACGTCGTCGAAGGCCCGTGTCACCGCGATCATGTCGCAGGTATGCGGCATCACCCGGAAATGCGTGACCCCGATCGACCGCATGTCGTCGAGATCGGCCATCAGGTCGAGATAGCCGTAACTCAGCGTCTGGATGCCGTTGATCGTCAGGAACGGCTTTTCGTCCATGGTCTTCAGCGTCATGCCGTCTGGGTCCTCGCCGCAGACGAACTGGCAATTGTTCTTGGTCCGCTCATGCGCCCGGGCGTGATAGCAGCGCGCCGACAGCGCCAGCGAGGCGCGGCCGAAGACCTGCACCTCGACGCCGACGCCCAGCTCCCGTGCCTTTTCGCCCAGCCGCGCGATGGTCGCACGCGGCAGTTCCGGCAACAGGCTGAAATGGGTCGCGCCCTGGCCCGCCAGATAGGACATGGTGTCCTCGTTATAGACGTTCAGCAGCCCGCCGATCCGGTGCGGCCGGTCCTTGAGGTGCAGAAGTGCGGCGGTGTTGTTCACCTCCAGGTCGCGCCCCTCCTGCTTGGACCACTCCATCAGGATGTTGCGCTCGCGCTTGATCACCACCTCGGAGAAGGAGGAATAGACCACCGTCTTGCCCGCGCGTTCCAGCCGCTCGGCGACCGCCGGCAGGTGCACGTCGTCGAAAAACGGCGTGCGCTTGGAACAGATCACCTCGCCCAGATAAACGGTTCCGACCGGGCTTTCGTCCGCGATCCGGTTGTAGAAGTCGATCCGCTGCTTGGCCGGCCAGTGAAAGAGGTTCGGCCCCAGGGTCAGAGACGGGTTCATCGCCGTCACCTCCATTTCTTGGTCTTGAGCGCGCCCTCGGTCTGCTTCTGACCCTCGGTCAGCGCGATGAGGTCGGCAAGCTTGGGTTCCTGGCCCGCCATGATCGAATCGACCGCCTCGCGGAAGGCGGCGACCACCTTCTTGACATAGGCCTTGGACCGCTGGCGGCCCTCGATCTTGAAGGCATGCACGCCCGCAGTGATCAGGTCGGGCAGCATGTTCGATGCGTTCAGGCTGACCGGTTCCTCGAAGGCGTAATAGCCGCCGTCGCGGGCGTCGCATTTGTAGCGGCCCTTGCAGATCGTCGGGTAGCCGGCGGTTTCCTCGGGGCCGAAGCGATCGATCATGTAATCGCCCAGGATCGTCGACATGCTGCCATCATCGGCGCGTTCGTATTTCACGCAGGCCGCGGGTGAACAGGCGCCGTCCATGTTGGTGGACTGGCCGGTGACATAAGTGGTCAGCGAACAGCGCCCCTCGACCATCAGCCCGTGGTTGCCGAAGATGAAGGTCTCGACCTCGCAGGGGATTTCCTTCAGCAGATCCCGGATCTCGCTGACGGTCATGATGCGCGGCAATACCACGCGCTTTACGCCGAATTCGCGGACGTAATATTCAATCGCCTCGGGGGACGAAGCGGCGGCCTGCACCGACAGATGGATGCGCATGTCCGGGTGGTTGTCGCGGATATAGGCGGCCACCGCGATATCGGCGACGATGCAGGCATCCGCGCCCAGCCGCGCCGACAGGTCTACCATCTCCTTCCACAGCTCGACCTTGCCCGCGGGCGGGAAGGTGTTCAGCGTGATCAGGACCTTGGTGCCGCCCTCATGGGCGTAGCGGATGGAGTTCTCCATCTCCTCGGGGGTGAAGTTCAGCCCGACGAAATTGCGCGCATTGGTGGCGTTCTGATAGCCGCAATAGACGGCATCCGCGCCCGCATCCACCGCTGAGCGAAGCGCGGCGGGCGTGCCCGCAGGGCAGATCAGCTCGGGCTTGACCATGGCGTTCATTATTTGGCCCCTTTCCGTTTCTGGGCATTCTCGGCGGCGCGGCGCAGGGCGTTCAGCGCGGCGCGGCCGGGCGGGCCGAACATGTCGGCCACACTTTCGGCAATCGGGTCATCCACGTCGTCCAGCGCATTGCGCAGGCAGACCACCGCCTCGGTATCGCCCGTGACGATCAGATCGCGCGAGAAGAACAGCGCGTCGCCATCCTGCTCGGTATCCATCAGCGTCAGCAGGTCAAGGAACTTGCCCGAGATCCGCGCGGCATGCGGCGGCGGGTTCCTGCGGCCGACGGCGCGGAAATCCAGCGCCTCGGGATCGGGGCGCAGATACAGCATGAACGGGATGTCCACCGGGTCGATCAGGAAATAGGCATGCCGATGCGGACCCAGACGGTCGAACATGTCGGGGTTCTGCACCGCGATCCGATGCACGATCCGCTTGAGGATCGGGTTCAACAGGAAAAGCGGCAGCGGCGGCGCGAAAGCAAAGCCGCCGGGGCCGGCGCCAAGGCGCGAGGACTGGGGTTCGGATGCCATGACTTGGTCGTTACAGGAGTATTCGGGCGCAGGACTTGACCTACGTCAAACCCTCGGACCTGTCCGCGCCACGAATTGTCACAGGCACGGCACAGGGGCCGGAAACAGGCTGTTTCCGGCCGTCGCTTCCCCGATCACATCGCCGCGAGTTCCCGGGGACGGCGATCGAAGGGCAGACCGCAGAGCGGGTGTTAG
>NZ_DSDD01000388.1:0-11316 GCF_011048875.1 Rhodovulum sp. | reverse complement strand
TGACGTCGACGCATCTGACGCGGACTTGCAACCAGACCTGCGGGCGCAGCGCCTCGGACCTGCTGGCCGAGCGCAAGATCGGCGAGGCGCGCCGCCTTCTGGCCGACACCCGCGCCCCGATCAAGGAGATCGCGGCCGCGCTGGGCTATGCCTCGCCAGCCTATTTCACCCGCGCCTTCCAGTCCCGAACCGGAACAACACCCACGGCGTTCCGCAAGGCCGATTGAAGCCCCCGCGCGCCTCCCCGCCGCTTTCGGCGCAACTCGGCCGGACCACCATAACCACCACCGGCCAGACGCCCGCCGTGCCGCGGTCAAGGACAGATCGCCGGTAGCGGAGACCCTCGCGTTTTTCCGCGGCGGGTGGGTCAGAAATGTATCGCGCGGCCCCAGGCATCCAGCACGGATTCGTGCATCATCTCGGACAGGGTCGGATGCGGAAAGACCGTCTGCATCAGTTCGGCCTCGGTGCTTTCCAGACCGCGCGCCACGACATAGCCCTGGATCAGTTCGGTCACCTCGGCGCCCACCATATGCGCGCCCAGAAGTTCGCTGGTCTTCGCGTCGAAGACGGTCTTGACCATCCCCTCGGGCTCGCCCAGCGCGATCGCCTTGCCATTGCCGATGAAGGGGAAGCGGCCCACGCGGACCTCGTAGCCCTTTTCCTTTGCCCGCGCCTCGGTCAGCCCGACGCTTGCGACCTGCGGATGGCAATAGGTGCAGCCCGCGATCGAGCCCGGCCGGATCGGATGCGGATGGCCGCCCGCGACCAGTTCGGCCACCATCACGCCCTCATGGCTGGCCTTGTGCGCAAGCCAGGGCGGGCCGGCCACGTCGCCGATGGCATAAAGCCCCTCGACGCCGGTGCGGCAGAATTCGTCGGTGACGACATGGGTGCGGTCGACCGTGACCCCCAATTCCTCCAGCCCCAACCCCTCGACATTGCCGACGATGCCGACCGCCGAGATCACCGTATCGACCTCGATCTTCTCGGTCTTGCCGCCCTGTTCGACATGGGCGGTCACGCTGTCGGCCTCGCGGTCGAGCTGGCGGACGCTGGCGCCTTCGAGGATCGTCATCCCCTGCTTCTGGAACTGCTTCTTCGCAAAACCCGAGATCTCGGCATCCTCCACCGGCAGGATGCGGTCCAGCACCTCGACCACGGTCGTCTCGGCGCCCAGCGTGTTGAAGAAGCTGGCGAATTCGATGCCGATTGCACCCGAGCCGATGACCAGCAGCTTTTTCGGCATATGCGGCGGGACCAGCGCGTGGCGGTAGCTCCAGACGCGCTTGCCGTCGGGTTCCAGCCCCGGCAGTTCGCGCGCCCTTGCGCCCGTGGCCAGCACGATGGCGGGCGCGGCCAGATCCTCGCTGCCCTTGTCGGTCCGGACCGACACAAGGCCCGGTCCGGGCAGCGTCGCCTCGCCCATCACCACGGTGACCCTGTTCTTCTTCAGCAGGTGCCCGACGCCCGAGGCCAGTTGCCTGGCCACGCCGCGCGAGCGCTTCACCACCGCATCAAGATCATAGCCGATGCCATCGGCCGTCAGCCCGAATTCCTTGGCCCGGTGCATCAGGTGAAAGACCTCGGCCGAGCGCAGCATCGCCTTGGTCGGGATGCAGCCCCAGTTCAGGCAGATGCCGCCCAGATGTTCGCGTTCCACCACGCAGACGCTCAGGCCAAGCTGCGCGCCGCGGATCGCGGCGACATAGCCCCCCGGCCCCGCGCCGATCACGATCATGTCGAAATTCCGCACGGTCATCCCTTCCCCCCTGTCCGACGGTCCCGTCCTGCCCGCCCTTAGCCGGCGGCGCGCAACTGCTCCACGCAGGCGGCATAGCCGCCGCCGTCAAGGAAGGCGATTTCCTCGGGGGAGGAACCGCGATGCAGCGCCTCGTTGCGGAAGGGAAAGCGGCCGAACTTGCGGATCAGTTCACGATGCGCCTTGGCATGCAACAGGTTATCTGCGCCGGTCTGGGGCATCCGCGTCAGCATCATCCGCACGCAGCGGTCCTGATCCATCAGGCATTCCGAATGCATCAGCGGCATGTAGAAGAACTGCCGCTCGGGCTCGGGGCAGCGGGTGTCGAAATTCAGGTCGATCGCCTGTTTCGACGCCGCCCGGGCCAGTGCGTCCGTGGCGAAGGCGCGCCAGTCGCCCCGGAACATGTTGCGCGGGAACTGGTCGGTCAGGATCAGGAAGGCCAGCGCCCCGGAGGGGTTGGTCGGCCAGTCATGCAGAGCGCCCGCATGGGCGGCCTCCCAGTCGGGCTTGAATCGTTCGGTGATCGCCGCATCGACCTCCGGATCGGCCTTGTACCAGCCATCGGGGCCGACCTCGTTCAGCCAGAACTCGATGATCTCCTCGCGGCGCGCCATTCCACTACTCCTGCTGCCCTTCGTGCCTGCCCTTGCGGTCAAGGGATCGTTTCAGATTAAGCCCCTGCACGCAAGCCGTCAGGACCGTCCCGCGGACTCATCGCCGCGCGCCTGGGACCCGTCCTGCTGGGCCTCCATGGCAACCTCGCCCGCGACCTCGACGGCGACCGGCGATGCGGTTGGCAGAACCGGCGCATAAGACCCCGTCTCGTCCACGGGAACGGGCGCGCGCTGGGTCATCCGGAAGCCGGTGAAGACCGCCAACGACAGCATCAGCACCGTGATGAACAGGAAAAAGCCCTGCGGCCCGATCAGCCCCATCATCCAGCCGGTCAGCAACGGCCCGATGATCGCGCCTACCCCGTTGATGAACAGCAACCCCCCCGAGGCCGCGGCCATGTCGTCGCGTTCCAGATAGTCATTGGTATAGGCAATCAGCAGCGCATAAAGCGGGTTCGACATCCCTCCGATCACGAAGGCCGCGACCAGCAGCGCGGCGAAGCTGCCCCCCAGCGCCGTCGCGACACCCGCCGCCACGCCGCCGATCGCCGCCGAGCCGAGGATCAGCGTGCGCCGGTCCATCCGGTCCGACAGCCAGCCGATCGGGTATTGCAGCAGAAGCCCCCCGATATAGATCGTGGCGATGAAACCCGAGATCTCGGCCACGCTCAACCCCGCGCTGGTGCCATAGACCGAGGCCATCCCGAAGAGCGCCGAATAGACGCCCCCCATCAGGAAGATGCCGACCGCCCCGGTGGGCGAGATCTGCACCAGCCTGCGCAGCGACATCGGCTTGGCGGTCTCGAAGGCTGGGGTGGGACTGACCGACAGCAGGATCGGCGCGAACGAGATCGACACCAGCACCGAGGGGATGATGAACAGGATGAACCCCGCCGGATCCGCGGTCAGGATCAGCCCCTGCGCACTGACGATGCCCGCCATCTGGGTGATCATGTAAAGCGACAGCGACTTGCCGCGGGTCTCGTTCGTGGCGGCGTTGTTCAGCCAGCTTTCCGCGGTGACATAGACCGCCGAGAAGCAGAACCCGATCAGCACCCGGCCAATGGTCCAGGCGATGGGATCGGCAAGCGCCGGGTAAAGGATCAGGATGGCCGAGATCAGCGAGGCGAGCGCCGCGAAGACCCGGATATGGCCGACCCGCCGGATCAGCCCCGGCGCCAGCCGCGAGCCGCCCAGGAACCCCACGAAATAGGCCGACATCACGATCGACATCTCGAAGGTGGAAAACCCCTCGATCCCGCCGCGGATGCCCAGCAGCGTGCCCTGGATGCCGTTGCCGACCATCAGCAGCAGCATGCCCAGAAGCAGCGCCCAGGAACTGGCCAAGACCTGAAACATGCGCACCGTCCTTTCGCGTGACTGGCCCGTGACCAGGGGAGTTCGACGCGACTCAGATGCCCGTCTGCGACCCCTGCCTGACCGCTTGCGGCACCGGGATCAAGAGCGAGGCATCGCCATAGGAAAAGAACCGGTAACCCGAATTCACCGCATGGGTGTAGATCCGCCGGATCCGGTCCGTCCCCATCAGCGCCGAGACCAGCATCATCAGCGTCGAGCGCGGCAGGTGAAAGTTGGTCATCAGTGCATCCGCGATCCGGAACCGGTAGCCCGGCCGGATGAAGATATCGGTCTCGCCCACCCAGGGGTGCAGACGGCCCGCCTCATCGGCGGCGCTTTCGATCAGCCGCAGCGCGGTGGTGCCCACGGGAATGATCCGCCCGCCCGCCGCGCGGGTGGCGTTGATCTCGGCGGCGGCCGCTTCGGTCACCTCGCCCCATTCGGCATGCATCCGGTGCGTCGAGACATCGTCGGTCTTGACCGGCAGGAAGGTGCCCGCGCCGACATGCAGCGTCACATGGGTGAAGGTGACGCCCCTTGCAGCCAGCGCGGCCAGCAGCGGCTGGTCGAAATGCAGCGATGCGGTGGGGGCAGCCACGGCGCCGGGACGGGCGGCCCAGACGGTCTGGTAATCCTCGCGGTCCCGCGCGTCGGCGGGGCGCTTCGCGGCGATATAGGGCGGCAGGGGCATGGCGCCCGCCTCGGCCAGTGCCGCGTCGAAGGCCTCGCCCGCGAGGTCGAAATCCAGCACCGCGTCCTCGTCGCCCTTCGCGCCCACCAGCGCGCCAAGGCGGTCCGAAAAGATCACCCTGTCGCCCGGTTTCAGCTTCTTCAACGGTCGCGCCATCGCCCGCCAGCATCCGCCGGGCGCGGGCTCCATCAGCGTCACCTCGATGCGCGCCTCGACCGGCCCCTGCGCCGTCTCGCGCCGGCGCAACCCGGTCAGCCGGGCGGGGATCACGCGGGTATCGTTCAGCACCAGCCGGTCGCCGGGCTGCAACAGGTCGGGCAGGTCGCGCACATGCAGATCGCGCAGCCTGTCGCCCTCGGCCACCAGCAGACGCGCAGAGGATCGCGGCCGCGCGGGCCGGGTCGCGATCAGCGCCTCGGGCAGGTCGAAATCGAAATCCGACAGCTTCATTGCCCCGCCTCCTGCCGGGCGCGCGGCGGCGGACTGCGGAATATCTCGCGGAACATCCCCGGGGTCAGGATCGACAGCGGGTTGACGCGCACCGTCGGGGCCTCGGCCGCCCCCGAAAGGCGATAGTTGAAGCCGAACAACCCCTCGCCACGGCGGGTCAGCAACGAGCCGATGGAATTCAGCATGTAGACCGGCGAGATCACGCCCTGCATGTCGATGCGCCCCTCGCGCGTGCCATAGACCCCGGCCATCGAGATGCCCAGTGACGGACCGACCGCGCTGGCCCGGCGGATTTCCACCGCACCCGGCATCAGCCGGAACTGCGCCTCGACAGTCGAGAACATCAACCCATCGCCATTCAGCAACTCGACCAGCCCCACGACCGAGATCGCCGACAGCAATTCCGCCAGAACCGGCATGCCGCGCACGCGCAGGCCGTCGATCCTGAGCCGGCCGGAGTAATGCCCCTCATCTCCCCGCGGCTGCAAGACCAGATCGAGCCTGCCGCCATGCGCGCGCCCGTAGATGCCCGCACCCCGCAGCGCCGCGCCCGCATCGTCCGACCGCACCCGGACCGCGGTGCCGCCCTCGGCGGGCACCAGCGTCGCGACGACCGGCCCGCCGCCCTCGACCGTTCCGGTCAGCTGGCCGTTCAGCCCGCCCTGCCCCGACAACCGCCCGCGCAGCCCGGTCAGCGCAATGCCCTCACTGACGATCAGCCGGTCCAGCGCCACCTCGACCGCACCGCCGCCCTGCCGCCCTGCCGGGCCTCCACCCGAGGGCAGCGCGCGCAGATCGACCCTGCCGCCCGCGATCGCGATGGCAGGCAGACGGCCCGCGCCCCGGCCGCTGAGCACGACCGGCGCATCGAACCAGCCGCCCAGCCGCACCCGCGACAGCCGCGCGGCGTCCAGCCCACCTCCGTCGGTCAACGCGATGGACCCCGTTACCGACAGCCCCGGCGCTTCGAGCAGCAGCCTGTCGATTGCGGGCGCCTCGCCCAGCCGCCCGGCCAGGTCCAGCCGCCCCGCGCTGCCCGCCGGTTTGGACCAACCCAGTTCCGGCACGGCAAGCCGCAGCCCCACAAGGTCGGAGTCCAGCGTGAACCGCGGTGCCGCATCGGGATCGAGATCGAGCGAGAAGTTTGCCCGCCCAACCCCCGAAAGGCTTCCCTCGGGCAAGCCGATCCCGAAGGTCGCGTTTGTCGCGGCCGACAGCTCCAGCGTGCCCTCGACCCGCGATGCCCCGCCATTCCCCGGCCCGCCCGGCATCGCCCAGGCCGCGCGCAGCGGCACCCCGTCCAGGCCCCCCTCGCCCGAAATCGCCATCATCGTCGGGCTGGCCTCCAGCCGCAGCGCATCGGCCTCGAACCGTCGTCCGGGCACCAGATCGTCAGCGGCGACCGCACGCAGATCGCCCGCCAGACGCCAGCCGATATCCTCGACCGCCAGCCCCTTGGCCAGTGGCATGTCCAGACGGGTCTCGATCAGCGCCTCGCCCGTGGCAAGATCGGGCGCGATCCCGGCTGCGCTGGCGATGCCTAGCGGCGGCTGGTCGATCAGCGACAGCGCGGCGGGAATGGTCGAGCGGGTGCGCAGAACGATCTCGGCCCGCGGCACATCGGCGGTCATGTCGGGCACCTGCAAGGTCGAACC
This sequence comes from Rhodovulum sp., assembly GCF_011048875.1. NCBI lineage: Bacteria > Pseudomonadati > Pseudomonadota > Alphaproteobacteria > Rhodobacterales > Paracoccaceae > Rhodovulum > Rhodovulum sp. Next base: position 4,782 of record NZ_DSDD01000388.1, on the reverse strand, counting down.
CGCCACGTCCACCTCGCCCTCGGGCGTCGCAACGCTGCCACGCTCGACCGACAAGGCAAATCGGTCGCTGTCGATCGTGACATGGCCGATACCCTGCCGGATCGGGGGAAACCCGTCCAGAAACTGCACCTCTGCATCGCGGATGGCATGGGTCAGCGACACACGCAAAGTCTCCGCCGGCGGGCGTCGCAGCGCGGCGCGACCGTCATGGACAATGCCAGCCAGAACATTGGCCTCGATCCAGCCCCTCGTGTTCGGCGCCAGTGTCAGCGGCCAGAGCGACAGGAGCCGCTGCCGGTCGATCTCGGGGATGGTGACATCCACCGCGACATCCCAGCCCTCGGGCAGCGCGCGCACGCGGCCCCGGCCACGATAGCTGCGCCCCTCGTCCAGCAGCACGACCTGACCCAGCGTCGCGGTGAACGGGAAAAGCCGAAGCTGAAGGTCCAGCGCGCCACCGGTAAGGATCGCGGGCGTCTCGAACACCCCATCAGGGTCAAGCGCGACCTCGCGAAAGGCGAGCTGGGCGACCAGCGTCTCGGGCCAGCCACCCTCCATGTCGCGCAGATAGGCATGGCCCTCGGCACTCAGCCGCAGGATCGCGGTATCGACCGCGATGCGGTCGAAATTCAGACGTCCCGCCTCGGGGTCGTAGGTAAAGGCCGACCGCCCCGAGGCAAAACCGATCGGCGGCGCGCCCCCTGCGGGCCGTAGCGCGCCCGCGCCGATCTCGAGCGCCGCGGCAAGCGGGCCAAGACTGCCATCGGCAAGGACCTCGGTGCGGATTGCGCCGGAAATCGGCGCGTCGATCACCGCCAGCGCGGCCAGGGCGGGCGATTGCGTCGCGATATCGGCCGAGGGCACGTCCGAGAAGGTCGCTGCGAAGCTCGTGGCGGGGCTTCCCTTGCGAGAGACGAAATCGAAGGCCAGTTCGGCGGGTAACTCGGCCTGCCCCCGGAGCGAGAAGAAGGCCCGGATCGCGACCTCGTCCGCATCCTGGTCCAGCGTCATCAGCCCGTTCTCGACAATCCATGTCCGGCCTGCACGGGCATCCTCGAAGGTCAGGCCCAGCCCCTCGACACTGACCGCCTCGATTGCAACAAGCCCCGGCGCCGAGAGTCCGCGGTCGATCTCGTCGAGCAGTTCTCCCAGGCTCGCCGCGGCGCTGACCGGTGCGCCCGTGCGCCCCAGCGCAAGGTCGAGCCGACCATTGGGCGCACGACGCAGCGTAAGCTCCGCTCCGTCAAGCGCCACATGCGTCACGTCAAGTCGCCCCGAGGCCAGCCCCGCCGCAGAGATCGTCGCCGCGATCACCGGCAGCGCGGCGACATCGCGCCCCGCCCCGTCGAGCACCACGACATCGCGGAACCGCACCGAAGGGACCGCCTTGCGCGAGAACATGACCCCCACCCCGCCGATGCGCATCTCGGCGGGCGCGAACTGGCTGTTCAGCCGCGCCTCGATCCGTGCCGTGGCCCAGCCGGGCAGATCGACCACGCGCCCGGTCAGCGCCAGTCCGGCCAGCCCGCCCAGCCCCATCAGCATCCCGAGACTCAATAGCAACCAGATGCCGAACCGCTGGTGCGGCTCGATTACACGCGCTTCGGCGCTGGTCTCCGGCTCTTTACCGCTCATCCCGACGGCCCGCACCGCATCTGCGCGGCGAAGGATCTCCCGCTTGCCTGCCTGCGCGCAGCGCCTATTGTCTGACGCGTCACGCTATACCCAAGGCGCCTGCCCGCCAACCCGAAGGCCCTCGACCGAAGGACCGCGAACCCGAAGGACCGACAGACCCATGATCGACTCCGGCCAGACCGCGCCCGATTTCACCCTGCCCCGGGACGGGGGCGCGGATGTCACGCTTTCGGCGCTGCGCCCTGCCCCCGTGGTTCTCTATTTCTATCCCAAGGATGACACGTCGGGATGCACGAAGGAAGCCGTCGCCTTCTCGGGCCTGCTGGCCGAGTTCGAGGCGGCGGGTGCAAGGGTCTTCGGCATCTCCAAGGACAGCGTCGAAAAACACGGCAAGTTCCGTTGCAAGCACGAACTCAGCGTGCCGCTTCTTTCCGACGAAGGCAGCGATGTCTGCGAGCGCTACGGCGTCTGGGTCGAGAAGTCGATGTATGGCAAGAAATACTTCGGCATCGAACGATCCACATTCCTGATCGACGGGTCGGGCACGGTCGCGCGGGCCTGGCATAAGGTGAAGGTGCCGGGCCATGCCGAAGCGGTTCTGGAGGCGGTGCGCGCCCTCTGAGCGCGCGCGCTGGCCGACCCGACGGAATCCGCAGCCGACGCCATACCAGCGGCAGAACGCGACCGGCGGTGTTCCGCGGATCGGATGCGGAAATCGGCGGATTCTCGCCAGAATGCCGCCGCCCCCTTGAGAAAAAGCAAAAAAAATTTGCGGCAGAGCGATGCGGTGGTTAGTGACGGGGGGTCCGGAGCGGCTCCGCTGCTCCGGATCAAGCAAGATAAGCAGCTGAGGTGCAGGCATTGACGGGGCGTTTCCTCCACCGCATCGACATGGCGCTTGGGCGCTATCTTCCCGAACAGAGACTTTTTCTGCGCACCGACCACAGCACGCGTTTCCTGCGTCTCTCGCCGAAGACCCAGCTTCTGGGTCTTGCGGGCGGGGCCACCGTGATGGCCTGGGCGATGCTGTCCACGGCGATCGTGCTGATGGACCAGGTCGGCGCGGGCAACCTGCGCGACCAGGCCAAGCGCGAGCAGGCCCTTTATGACGAGCGGATCAACGCGCTGGCGGCCGAGCGCGACCAGGCCGCCAGCGAAGCCGCCGCCGCGCGCGAACGCTTCGAGATGGCCATGGGCGAGGTGTCGCGGATGCAATCCGAGTTGCTGTCCTCGGAAGAACGCAACCGCGAGCTGGAAACCGGCATGGACGTGCTGCGAAAGGGCCTGCGCAAGACCGCGGCCGAGCGCGACGCCGCCCGCGCCCGTACCCGGGAACTGGCCGCCACGCTTGCCGGCGAGCCCGGCGGGGAGATGGCCGAGGGTCCGCGCACAGCAGATGTGCGGGAGATCCTCGCCTTCCTGACCGGCGCGCTGGAAGAAACCGCAGGCGCGCGCGACACCGCCGCCGCCAACGCCTCTGCCGCGCTGGAACTGGCCGAAGCGCTGGCCTACGAGCATGACCTGGTCGCGGAACGGAACGACCAGATCTTCTCCTCGCTGGAAGAGGCGCTGACCGTTTCGGTCGTTCCGCTGGAAAAGATGTTCAAATCCGCGGGACTCTCGCCCGATCGGCTGATCGACCGGGTGCGTCAGGGCTATGGCGGGGTGGGCGGTCCGCTGGTGCAGATCTCTGCCTCGACCAAGGGCGATTATACGCCCTCCGCCGACGAACTGCGCGCCCGGTCCCTACTTGACAAGATGGACGAACTGAACCTCTACCGCATCGCCGCCGAGAAGCTGCCCTTCGTCCAGCCTGTGAAATCCGCCTACCGCTTCACCAGCCCGTTCGGCGAGCGACGCCACCCGATCACGGGCGCACGCAGCATGCATGAGGGCGTGGATTTCGCGTCCTCGCACGGCACGCCGATCCACGCCACCGCCGATGGCGTCGTCGTCAAGGCGGGATGGCAGTCGGGTTATGGCCGCCTGGTGACGATCCGGCACGATTTCGGGCTGGAAACCCGCTATGCCCACATGTCCAAGATACGGGTCAACGAGGGTCAAAGGGTCTCGCGCGGGGACGTGATAGGTGATATGGGAAATACCGGACAGTCGACAGGGACGCATCTGCACTACGAGGTGCGCGTCGACGGGAAGCCCGTCAACCCCATGACCTATATCGAGGCAGCCAGAGATGTTTTCTAAAAGCAGGATCAACGAGCCCGGCCCGAAGGCCGGCGAACCGGAAAAATCGAAGCTTCCCGAGCCCGGATTCCCGCGCACCGGTTCCGACAGCCCCGTTCCGGCCGCGCCCAAGGCCAAGCCGCCCGCTTCGATACTGTCCTCGGACCTCGTGGTGACAGGCAATCTCAAGACGTCGGGCGACATCCAGGTCGAAGGAACGGTCGACGGCGACATCCATGCGCATCTGCTGACCGTCGGCGAAAGTGCCACGATCCGGGGCGAGGTGATGGCCGATGACGTGGTCATCAACGGCCGGGTGATCGGCCGGGTGCGCGGTCTGAAGGTGCGGCTGACCTCGACCGCGCGGGTCGAGGGCGACATCATCCACAAGACCATCGCGATCGAGAGCGGTGCGCATTTCGAGGGCTCGGTCCAGCGCCAGGACGACCCGCTCAATGTCGGCCAGCGCGGCGGCGGGGCGAAGGCCACGCATGTTCTGGGCGACGGCGCGGCGGTTGCGCGCCCACCCAGCGAGACCGGCCAGCCCAAGGGCTGAGCCCGACGATCCTCAGGGAGGAGGAAGCGCCCCGCGCCGGCAACGGCAGGGGCCCTTTTGCGTGACCGGTGGGATTGCCCGCGTCAGAGGCCCCGCGCGGCCCGGTCCGGTTTTCGCGAAGCGCATGGCGGGCCGTTGCCTCGGTCCCGCAGGGTCCCCACCATCGGACAGCCCCCAGAACAGGGAGACCCATCCATGAATCCGGTCGACTCCCGGATTACTCAGGCGTTGCACTGTTCGCCGCAACCGGTGGCTGGCGGTCTCGCGCAAACAGCTTGATATCATCGGCTTCCTGTTTCCGGGCGCGGTCACCGGCATCGGCGGGGGCACCTTGCGCGATCCGGTTCTGGGCGTGCCGGTCTTCTGGGTGCAACAGAATCTCTACCGTGTTGTCTGCGCCGCGACCG